>JAZUJJ010000028.1:0-30095 GCA_045642725.1 Acutalibacteraceae bacterium | reverse complement strand
TCAATCGACAGGATGATTGCCTATCTTCTTGACAGCGAAAGCTATATTTCCGCTCCCGATTGCGAAAAATACCCGCAGTTTTTGCTTTTTGAAAAAGATACCGAAGAAGTCATTCCCCTTACAAAAGAAAACTCCGACACCAATAATCACGGAAATTTCTTTACCCGCCTTTTTTCGTTCTTCAAGCATCTTTTCAATATCATTTCGGAGTATATCAATGAACAGATACAAAACCTCAAAAACAAAAATGTAAAAGAATCAACCGATGTTCAGGGTCAATGAGCAATAACCACGCGGCGAAATGGGCTTGAGCCTGCCGCATTACAGCACAGGCAGAAAAGATAATACAATTCCGGGATAAACAAGAAATCCCGGAATTTTCTTTTTATAAAACAGTTTCGGAGCGTTGTAATTACTGCTTATTCGTTAATTATTGTGACTGAAAAAAGATGTTGCTTATTTTTTTCGGATAATATATAATATAATCGGATTATTTTGTAAAATGACATACATCAGTCTGTTGTAATCGTTCATCCGAACGAGAATGAAAATGAAAGAGGAAATCAAATTGGATAAGATTTTAGAAGTCTCGGCTTTTGCGTTTTCCGCTGCCGCTTTCGGTTACGGTGCATTACAAATCCTGAGAAAAAATGTGCCGAAATATTTTAAGCTGTTTGTATTCGCAGTGGGTTGCTATACGCTGGAAGAGCTATGGTACATCGTTTATTTCCTTCTGGCGAAAGGTGTATATGACAACCCCGTGTCTGTTCGCCTGTTCGGAATTTTCGGCTGTCTTTGCTTCATGCTTTCAACTAACGCAAATGAATTTGATAAGCTTGTTGATGAGTGGAACAACAAGAAATCGAAAGTTCTGTCTTTTTTGGCTCCTTTATTACTTGTAATTATTTACGGTTCGTATTGGCTTTTATCCGGTGATAAAATGACAGCAGCCGAAAAGGCTGTGGGCTTCTTAAGTGTTTCGCCGGCAATATTTGCTTCATATTTCAGCTTGAAGCACTTGCTGCTGCCGGAAGATTCCATGGGCTTCTTGAAAATCACAAAAAGCATCAATATTATCTTACTTTTGTTTTATGCCGCTAATTTTGTATATCCCTTTTCACTTCTTTATTTACCGAAAACGATAATAAATTGTTATGATTTAATGATATCTGTTATGCTTTTCGGGCTGATGATACTGTGCAGAAAGGGGGCAGACAAATGGAAAAAACTAATCTGATGCTTTTTGTTTGCCTTGCCGCACCTCTTTCGATGATGCTTTTTATATTCGAAGGAAAAGCACGGCAGATTCTGGGATTTCTGTTTGCAGGTATATTTATGTGTATGTTTGCAGGAGAAATCAACGGCTTATTTTTATCGGAAACCGATTATACCATCTGGTTTCTGACGGTCAATATAACGCCGATTGTTGAGGAAATACTGAAAGCATTGCCGGTTGTATTTATTGCTTTCGTTTTCAAGCCGAAACCGCAATTTCTTCTGGAAGCCGCCATTATGGTCGGCGTCGGTTTCGCAACGATGGAAAATGTTTGCCTGCTGTTTGAGTCCTCGGGTAATCTACCTGCGCTGGAAATCGTTTCAAGGGGAATCGGTGCCGGCATGATGCACGGTGTAAGCACATTGGCAGTGGGCTTTTCAATGACGTTCGCAAGCTCAAGCCGTAAGTTATCCTATGCGGGTACTGTGGCGGCACTCTCAACCGCCATAATCTATCATTCCATTTACAATATGATGGTTCAGTCGGATTATCCTATCCTGGGAATATTGCTTCCCTGTGTGACATTCATACCGTTTTTGATATACATAAAAAGGAAAAAGCAGGCCTGACCGGGAATAAAAACACACTCTGTTTTTTATTCCGGATGAAACCTAAACCGTTATAAACAATAATCTTTGCTTTTCAGAAAGGAACAGAAACCATGAAAAAGCGCATCTTTAGTATTTTTTTAACCTTGATAATGGTACTGACAACATCTATCAATGTTTTGCCGGTCAGGTCTTATGCCATATCCGACCAAACAATTAAGGCGGCGGCAAAAGCCGTTATTATGAAAGGTGTTTCCACCATTCCCGGCGGATCAACGGTTGCACCGCTGCTCGGTCCCGTTTTAGGTAATATTTTAGGAATCAAGAGTGATACAGCCCAAATCCTTGAGCAGCTTGATCTTATCAACGAAAAACTGGATGAGATCATGGATGCACTGGAAGAGCTCAATGAAAAGCTGGACGCTGTTCAGAATGAATTGAAAGAGATTCAGCAGGGTATCAACAACCTTTCCAACCAGCTTGATAAGTCCACACGCACCATTTTAAGTGAAGTGTTTGAGTCTAAATTCGGTATGACTCTTGATTCATATAATTCCAAACTGACATCCGTTGCTTATATTACCGAAAGAATGTACAATGACATGGCAATTCTTTATGAAAGTGATCTTGAGTCTTTGGAGTCGGATCCGGAGTATTGTACATCGGAATTATATAAAACGCTCAAGGTTGCCGAGCTTATTGATACTTTCAACAGCAACGCTACCGACGATTATGTAAATATGGTGCTAACACTTTCAAAGTATCTCGACGGAAGCCAGATTGCTTTGGGGAATCCCCGCGGACTCTTTGAGACCGTTTTTCTTGCAAGCTGCAATAATTCCGTTCTTGGCGGAGAAGCTGCCATGAGAATAGCAAGCTACCTTAATCAGGTTTCCGGCACATTGTCATCTGCATATAAGATGTTGGCTATCGTTGCAGAATGTAAGGTATATATCGCCGATAATTACAGTGCGGTTAAGTCGGCTGCTGCAGAAGACTCCGAGACTTATGATGAAGATGTGGCATCCTTGGTCGAATTCGGTTTGAAATCCAACTACAAAGATAAAGGAAATCAAAAAATCTGGAAAAATCTCATCTCCGGAAACAGCAGTTTCCCCTCACTTCATAACAAATACTTCGGTGAAGCCGACAGCATTGCAGCGGAATATAACGATATGGTGGAAAGCCGCTGGTTTGACTATATCAGAAGCTGTACGTTTACAAATAACGATATTCAGGTTGACTTCTTCCCCCTGAAGAGCCGCATGGCTGTGTACCGTCCGTGCAGTGTGATTACCTCCGGCACCGAAGGGGCTGAGTATGCAAACAATGCAATCAATGCCTATATGGAATCCTCTCTTTCCGGCGATGAAATAAAGAATCTTACGGAACACGTTCTTTCAAATCAGAACCAACTGTTTGTTGACCTTTCCGGCGGCAATACAAAGACCACCACAGAAAAGTCACTTCTGGAACTGTTAAGTTATTACGGTTTCCAATTTACCGCACCTTCTTTTGCTGAGTTAAAACTTCCTCACATAATAGCATACAGCTCTTCCGCCGCTGTTACAAAAGGGAAAAAGGCAGATCTTCGGGTCAGCGGCTACGATATGTCCGTCAATAACGGTTATTATCTGTCAAACGGTGCGTTATACACAGGCATTCAGAAATATGAAGACAGTCAGTATTATTACTTTGACAGCGAAAATGATTCAAAAAACAAAGCAGACGGCTCTGTCTTATACTTTTTCGCACCTGCAGCTCTGGAAATCAATAATGAAACTGATTTTGAATCCTTCATCCTTTCCGTTGCAAAGGGAGCGACTTATTTCAAAACAACCGTCAACCTGAATTGTGATGTTGATTTGAGCAAAAGCTCATATAAAGCACTCTGGGCAGGTCTGACTGAGGCAAACCTCAACAAGGGATTCAGAGGCACCTTTAACGGAAACAACCATACAATCAGCGGATTAAACGACCCCGGCGACTCGTTTGGCGCAGGTCTGTTCCGCTCACTCGGTTCAGGCGCAGCTATCAGAAACTTAACGATTGAAAACTCAACCGTAAACGCTCCGGATTGTGCTTATGCGGGAACTGTTGCGGGCAAAGTATTGAATGATACCACTTCCGATAAGGTCTCATTTACAAATGTCTGCGTTAAAAGCGGTTCCGTGAACGGAAAAGAATGCACAGGCGGTTTTGTCGGTTATGCTGAAGGATACATAAAATTCAGTGACTGTGTCAACCGTGCAAATGTAACCGGAGTGAATAACAGTAATAAAATGTCATGTTATGTCGGCGGTATGGCCGGCAGATCCCAAAACGGATGTGCATTTTCAAATTGCGAAAATGTGGGAGAAATATCAAGCGGATACAATGCCGGCGGTTTCCTCGGATATATAAACGCAGGCAAAACAGAAATTTCAAAATCCAAAAATGCCGGTAATATTACAGGCGATTGTACCCATGGCGGCGGCTTTGTGGGATGGACAAATTTCTCTGTCGCAATTTCAATCAAGGGCTGCGAAAATTCCGGTGTTATTTCTTCCAAACATGCAGGTGGTATGATCGGACTGAATTACTCAGCTTCCACCACGGTTACCGAAAATAAAAACTTCGGCAATATCAACAGCAAAGGCGGTTACGGCGGCGGTATCGTAGGATATAATCAAAGCGGAGACTGCAATTTGTCATCCAATGTCAACACCGGAGATATCAGCGGCGGTTCTTCAGCCGGTATTCTCGGCCACTGCACAAACGGCATCATGATATTGGACAACTGTGTGAACGAGGGCAAAATCACTTCACCGAACGGCAGCGCCGGAGGAATTGTAAGTTATTTATATAATAATTCTTCAAAGAGGGTCATAAACCACAGCTTAAAGCATTGTATCAACCGCGGAAATGTCAAAGGTTATTACTATGCCGGCGGAATTGTCGGAGAAACACAGCATGCAAAATCCGTTGATTTATCAGACAGTGAGAACTACGGTGTGGTTATCTGTCCCAAGGACCGTGACCAGATGATTGCAGGCAAAGACTGTACGGTGAAGCTTGATAACTGCGTTTACGGCGGAAGTACCGCTGTTGCAAGTATTTTCTCAGGCGGAAGTCTTATACTGATAATTATTTTTGCTGCTGTTATTCTGATAGCCGCTGCAGTTCTCATCATTATGAAGAAGAAAAAGAAAGGCAATTTCAATGTCAAAAATATTATTGACAAATGATGATAATACAATCGAAACAAAAAGATTGAAAATATATCCGGCATCCGAAGAGCAGATGAAAGCATTTATTTCAGCACAGTCGGTTGATGTGCTGAAAGCGGCATATTCGGAAATGCTTGAGGGTGCACTGGCACATCCCGACGAGTGGGAGTGGTATGCCATTCGGATGATTGAGCTGAAAGACGGCACTCATATAGGAGAAATGTGTTTTAAGGGCGTTGACGAATCCGGTTCAACCGAAATCGGTTACGGCATTGCCGATTGCTATCAGAACTGCGGATACGCAACAGAGGTGGTCAAAGCAGTTGTTGACTCGGCTTTGAGCCATAAGAAAATCAACTGCGTAACCGCTGAGGTGGATAAGGATAATATTGCCTCCGTACGAGTGCTTGAAAAATCCGGATTTGTATTGACAGATAAAACCGGAGAAGAAGGCCCGATTTACAGTAAAGAGAGAAAATAAAAATCTTTTCTTGCTTTCTCCAAAAGTGAATGATGTTATGGGTGACCGGGCAAACAGCGCATCATTTAGGAGTATAGTGACAAACCATCAATGAAGCCGCAATGCGGCTTCATTGAATTACAACCGGTTTATGACCGATAAATCGGAATTGGGCGGGGTAAACATCATGGAAAAAACGGAATTCAGATACGCTGATGAAACAGATATTCCTCTGATACTGCAATTTATCAAAGAATTGGCCGAATATGAAAAAATGCTTGACGAAGTAGTTGCAACAGAAGCACTTCTGAAAGAATGGATTTTTGAAAAGAAAAAGGCAGAAGTTATTTTTGTTTTGGAAAACGGTCATGAAGTCGGATTTGCTTTGTTTTTTCATAACTTTTCCACTTTTCTCGGCAAAGCAGGCATTTATCTGGAAGATTTGTATGTTAAACCGGACTTCCGCGGAAAGGGTTACGGAAAAGCCATTCTTAAGGAACTGGCCCGGATTGCCGTTGAACGCGGATGCGGCAGGCTCGAATGGTGGTGCCTGGATTGGAACAAGCCGAGCATAGATTTCTATTTATCGCTCGGTGCGGTGCCTATGAATGATTGGACTGTCTACCGTATTGCAGGAGATACACTGAATAAGCTGGCAGAATGACAAATCGGAATTTGCGGAGGAAAATCAGTGCAATGGAAAATATTGTTTGGATACTCATAATGATACCATGCAGTATGCTTTTTACGGGAATCGGAATCTATGCGTGGAATCGGAAAAAGCCCATGTGGTTTTGGTCGGGTAAAACTGTCGGTGAAAAAGAAATATCGGATATTCATTCATACAACAGAGCAAACGGTATTATGTGGATTTGTTTTTCCGTGCCGTTTTGGGTCAGCACATTTCTCGGATATTTTTATATAAATGCCGGCGGAATCATAACGGCGGCAACCTGGATCATTGCAATTCCGGCCCTTCCGATAGCTTACGGGAGAATTTACAAAAAATACAAACGGTAAATATAATTCGATAACCCCCTGTTTGTTATGACAGACAAATCAGAATTTGGCGGCGAGTCGCCGCTGACAAGCCGGGTAAGCGGTTATCAGATTATCTGCCTCTGTGCCCGGGCAGGAAACACAACGGTAAATCAGAATTTGATGGAGTAATATATAAGAATGAAAATTGAAACGGAACGGGTGTTTCTTCGTGAAATGAATGACACTGATTTTGAGGCACTATATTCCGTGCCGGCTGATTCTGACATTATGCAGCACTATCCATATACATTTGATGAAAAGCGGGGTCGTGACTGGCTTTTAATAACATGTGCTGTATTCTTATATGAAAGCAGGTAATATCGCATCCGAGGCAACCGCAAAATCAATCGGAATGCATAAATCGGGTGAGTACATTGATACTGAGCAGGAGTTAACTTTGATTTATACACCGGAGAGATAACTCCCGGCATACAGAGGTAAACAATAAATGAAAACAGATATAAAAGCTTTAACGATACGCCCCGAAACACACGGGGATTATAGGGACATTGTGTCGCTGGTGCTTCGTTCCTTCAAAGAGGGGACGGACTATTCCGACGGCACAGATATTGTTGCCCTGATTGAAGAAATCAGAGATTCCGAATATTATATTCCGGAGCTTGCCTTTGTTGCACAGCTTGACGGCAAAACTGTCGGGCATTTCCTGTTTTCCCGCTTTCCGCTGTCAAAAACACCGCAGGGCGGACACGGCGGCGCAAATGACACCGACATTGTAATGCTTGCACCCGTATCCGTTCACGCCGATTATCTGCGTCGTGGCATCGGCTCGGCAATGATAAAGCTCGGCATTGAGAAAGTCAGAGAAGCGGGCTTTTCCGGCATTATCGTGGAAGGGAATTATCGGTTTTATAACACGGTCGGCTTCAGAACATCGTCAGAATACGGTATTTATCCCGTCAGCGGATATCCCATGACCGAGCCGAGATGTCAGATGTGCATGGAAACATTTCCGGGTTCCCTTGAAAATAAGGGCGGGTTTGTCGTTTACGATATGTATTACAACGCTTAATACAAAAATCGGAAGCCGTGCTTTGAAAGCCGCAGTTTTCACTTTTTCAAGCAAAAATCCGGTGTGCTATTATAAATAACAAATTATTATCTTGACAAATAATTATAAATATTATAGATTTAAATCACAAACGAAGCCGTACCGACAGAACAGAGACGGTTTCATTTTTTCACAGGGTACATATCAGTTCAAAAAGGAGTAATCTTTTTATGGCAGAACCCCTTCGGTCACTTGAAAGCGCTGATGTCAATGCACTCGATATCAGCAAGCGTTATGTCAACAAAAAAGGAATAATCGCTTTTATTCTTTATGACATTGCGAATTCCATCAGCACCGGTGATTTTGAAAGATTCAACACTGATGCGCTCAAGCTCAAGGCAAGTCTGTTTACCCTTGCAAACACCATAGTCGGCATCTGGGATATTATCAACGATACATTCACCGGAGTTATCATTGATAAAACCAGATCCCGTTTCGGAAAATTCAGACCGTATCTTATCGCCTGCGCTTTGCCGGCCGCGACCATCGGTCTGCTGAAATGGTTCGGCTGTTATATTTTCCCGACGGATGCCGCTGCCGAGGCAAGCATGGTGAAGTTTTTCTTCACCCTCATCTGCCTTTTTCTCAGTGAAACCATAAGCACTTTTCAGAGTGTTGCCAAAACCGGACTTCTGGCAACGATGACCCCTAACCCCGAGGAAAGAATATGGCTTGCGGCAAGGTCAGCCCAGCTCTCCGCCGTTGTCGATAACATTCCCGGAATAATCATCAATCTGATTTACGATATGATGATACAGAAAAAAATCCGTATCGGTTACAAAGGCTTCTATACATCCGTTGCCACCGTTGTGACGATTGTTTCGGTTTCGCTTTCACTCTATTTCTTTATGAATGTAAAGGAAAGAGTTGTGCAGTCCATTGAAAAGCCGAAGGTCAAGGACGGATTTATCAGCATTTTCAGAAACAAGCCCATGCGCATCATTCTCATTGCGGAATTTCTGGGTGCATTTTCCGTTTCGGTCAACAAAAACGATTACTTCATCGACGTACTCGGAATGTCCTCCTTCGGAACGCTTACCGAGGTTCCCGCCGCACCTGTTTCCGTTATCAGTTACGGCTGGATAAACGCCATGCGCAGAAAATTCTCAAACAAATTCCTTTGGATTCTCACATCCCATATGGATGCCGTCATCAATATCATCGCTTTTATGTTCGGTATCATCGGCGGCACGGGCGAAAAAGGCTGGTATAATCAGCGCTGGAAAATGTTCTTTGTCCTCTTCCCCGCCGAATTTGTCAGAAAGACCTTCTGGGGTGTCAAAAACGTTATTCCCAATGAGGTGCTTTACGAATCCATCGACTACTGTGAATGGAAAGACCCGGGCGGAATCAGAAACGAGGGTGTTATCCTCACCGCAAAGGGTCTTATGACAAAGCTCGTAAGCAACACCACCGGAAGCCTCAAGGCATGGATAAAATCACTTTTCGGCTACGATTATTATTCAAGCGGCGCTCAGACACAGAAGGTCAAATTCTCACTTTTTGCCCTTTCCTTCATGCTCCCTGCCGTAATGAGTCTGATCAGCGTTTTCCCGAAGTTTTTCTATAACATCACACCCGAAGTGCGTGCCCGTATGTACAGCGAACTTCAGACAAGGCGTGAGCTTGTTACCCTCAGAAAAATTGATGAAATGGAAGATAAAATGAACGGGGAGGCGAATGTATGAACTGCCCGGTTTGCGGAACAAAAATAAAGCCGTGGGATTGGCGGCAAAACTGTAAAAAGTGCGGCACTAATCTTTTCCTTCACGATTTCAACAACCGTCTCAGAGCGGAAAGCGTGCAGGCTGAAAAAGATTTTCTCTGGTGGACTAATATGACCACTCAGTTCATGGATTACGGTGTCAGGGATAAGTTATCGCTTTTCCGTTTGATTTTTTCCGTGCTACCGCTTATTATTCTGTGTATGCCCGTGTTGACCTTTAACGGCGGCACGATGATTTATCTGAATTTTCTTCTTGATGCCTTCGGCGGCGGAAAATTCTTTCCCGAAGGCTTCGGAATAGGCGATATGGCCGGATATTCCTATCTGCTGCCTGCTTTCCTGCTTTTGGCTGTAAGTCTGTTTGCAGCCGTGCTTGCGTTCTTTTCGGTGGTTGTCGGCCCCGCGTTTATGAATTTCAGAGCGGCGGCAATTTTTGAGCTCATAGGAGCCGTGTGTGCGGTGGCGGGAACGGTGATGTTCAATTTCTTTTCCGTCGGCTCACTTTCGGCAATAAATGCCTCGGCAGCGTCCTCATTCGGCCTTTACATTTACTGTGGCGTTATGATTGCGGAAACCGTTTTTCTTTTCTGCTTTTTGCCGTATTCAAAGAAATTCAAAGCACTTAACTGAATAAATAATATTTAAGGACTGCCGCATTCAGATGCAGAAACCGTTTTCTTCGCCCGAAGATAGTATAAATACAGCGAGGGCGAAAAACGGTTAGAAAAAGTAAAATAACATAATCAAAAAGCTGTTTTACAGAAGAAAATTCCGGGATTTCAGATGTGTTTCTCTGCTATCCCGGAATCGTTTTTTATCTCTTTTATTTTACTTTTTCGTTCTGCGCTGTAATGCGACAGTCCTCTTTTTATTTATCACCAAAGAAATCGGCGAACTCCGTCAGAACGGAAGCCGAATAAAGAAGACAGTTTATCCAGAATTCCAGATCTGCAGCGGCGTTGTCGATGAAACCCGGCTCCTTCCATTCGGTCGGTATTCTGCCGCTCTTCTTATTCTGAACCCTTGTCACGGTGTTCATCAGTGCCTTCGCTTTGGCAAAGTAAAGCTCATCCCCCGTTGCCTTTCCCAGAGAAAGAAATGCGCTTGCGATAACGGCGGTGCTGGCGTCAACGGGCACATACCAGTTATATTGCTCGAGGCAGCACGGTGTAGGCCAGCATGAAATATCAAAGCCGTCTTTATCCCAGGGGCAGGGTCTGTTCCACACAACAAACTGGTCTTCAACAAAGCGCATAAGCTCCTCTGCGGTATCAAGCTTTTCTTTGTCGCCGGGGAATTTGTCGGCATAATACATTATCAGCTTGTCACAGTCACCGTGAGCGAGATTTGAATAGTTTAAGGAAAGAACGCTGTCTTCAAACTGGCCCTCCCAGTTATATGTTTTCAGCGCATTGTTTTCAACATAGGCAAGAGCATTATCCGTAAGCTCCCTCCAGCAATCCTCCCCCGTTCTTTCAAACAGTTCTCTGAGGAATGGAAGTATTGCGTTGGTGGGCATGCAGTAATTTGCCGCAGTCGGCTTCCCGGTCAGCCGTGAAACAATAAGATACCAGCTTCCGTTTTCAAGAACGTTTTTGCGGTAGTATTCGCCGATTTTCAGAGCGGCATCCAGATATTTGCGGTTTTTCGTCTTTTTTTCAAGGGCAAGGTATGCCGAACCGGCAGAAGCGGGATAAAACATCATCACTGTATCCTTGCGCTTGTCGGCAGTCAGGTTATTCATGGTGCCTTCAAATTTTCTGAAATCGGTATAATATGTGGGCGGAACGCCTTCAAGAGGACTGCCCTCCGGCTCGGTTATTGAAATCAGATAATCCGCAGCATTGCAGGCTATCTTTATGCAATCGGCATTTCTTTCGGGGCAAAGCTCGCCGTATCTGAGCATGGAAACAATGACCGAAGCCTCCATTTTGCTGGGATATACATTAAGGTCATAATCGGGATAAGGTGTGCCGTGCTCAAGCCAATGACGGATTATCGGGCTGTTGAAGCAATAGTCAAAAGCTCTGAGAGCGCACTCACGGTAACTGCAGTCAGGCCCGGGATAATTGCCCGTAAACGGAGCCAGTCTGAAAAAAGTTCTGGCACCGATAAGATAAAGTTTTTCTCCGTTTTTATCGGTCGAATAAACTCTGAGGCTGACGACACCCTCCGGAATATCCTTCCAGATCGGGGTCAGCAAGGCACGGGATGAATCCGAACTGAAGGAATGCTCTTTCCCGGTTTCATCGGTTGCCTCATAAATATATTTTTTACAGCCCGGAACAGGCTGAAACTGAAAAGACGGTACATACATAAACTGCCTTGCCTCGGCATTCCAGAAGGGTTTACCGCTGCCGCAGTGTGCCGTTGTTGCCTCTGATGTGGTTTGCGCCCACGCTTTTTCTGCAAAATTCATATTTTTCCTCCGCTGTTATCAGGTTAAAAATATTGTATCATACAATTAGATAATATCAAGTGAATTTTTGATAACAATTAGCAATGTAACATAAAAACAGAAAAGCCCCCTTTTCGGGAGCTTACCGATTTTATTATGCACCGTTCGTTTTATTCATCTTTTATTTCAATTTTTCATCCGAATGTGTTTTTGTTGTAAAAGAAGAGGGGTCTTCAACTTTGTTGTTATAGAAATGAAATTCTTTTTGACCTATATCCTGAGTTGAAGAGAACATTCCGCTGTATTCACTCGGCTTAAGTGTTTCCGGAGGAAGAAAAGGTGCGCTTTCCGTTCCGCCCGTTACATTTTCAAGATTTGCATCATTAATTTCCGTTTTTATATTTTTCATATCAATTGACCTCCGTAATCTGATGTTTGTTTTTTGTCTTACATTTCTTTATACGACAGACTCTTAAGAATGGCTACAAATTTTTAATAAAATTCAGTATTTTTTACTGTTAAGCTGACAGCCGGACAACCTTTTTACGAGCTATCCGGTTGTTTTTTCGTTTATCAGCCGTACTTCACACCGAGCAATTCAAAAATGAGTCTGAACAGAACGAAGCCCGCCAGAATTTTGTGCAGTCTCTGCCACCAGGTCAATCTGACATTAACGGTGAATGAGGTCGAAACTCCGCTTTCATTATCAATGACCGTAATGGTTGCTGTGCCGCCGTTCACGGGTGTAACAACTCCGTCTTTATCTATGACTGCAACAGACGGGTCGGAGGAAACGAAAGTAAGCTTTGCCTGCTGTGACGAACCCGAAGCAAGCTTTAAGGTTTCATTGTATGCAAGGTCAAGCACATCGCCCTGCTTAACGGCAGTCTCGGACTCTGCTCCGCCGGCGGTGATAACAGAAGTTTTTTCTTCAATAAGCAAGCCGCACTTTTCGCATTTCTTTGAGTAGTGGCCGAGTGCGGGGCCATCGCAAATCCATTCACCGGAAACATGATCTGCAAAATCGGTTTCGTCACTTATGCAGGTTGAGCCGCAATCCGTGCAGGTATAGATTGAATATCCCTTTGTCGTGCAGGTGGGTGCAATAACCTGAACAAGCTCATAGCTGTGACCCTTTGCATCCTTTTCATCAATGATCTGCTGATAGCCGCAGTTCTCACAATAGTGAATTGTGTAGCCCTCTGTAATACAGGTATTTTTGACGACCTTATCCTTGAATGAATGTGCAACCGTGTCGGTAATATCTGCTATATGGCTTTCGGTACAGCCCTCTCTCTGACAGATGTAAGTCGTGTAGCCCTTCTGTGAGCAGGTCGGAGCAACAATTTCTTTTTTGTAATCATGACCAAGCGCCGGGGTATAACCCGTAATATACATACAGTCGCAGTTTTTGCACTTGTGAGATGTGAAACCGGGATTTACGCAGGTTGCGTTATGGGTTTCTGTTTCATAATCGTGACTGAGTGCCGCTGTTTCGTCTGTAATTATTTCATCGCCGCACAATGAACATTTGCGCACGGTATAGCCCTTGGTAAGACAAGTGGGAGCAATTACCGACCGGACTGTATAATCATGGCCTGATGCCGCGGAAATATCATAGCTTTCGACATATCCGCAAACGGTACAGTATTTAACCGTATAGCCCTCTGTGCAGCAGGTATTCTTTACTGTTTTTGATACAAATGTGTGTGCCGTGCATTCGGTTTCGTCATCGTAATAGAAATCACCGCATTTTTCGCACTTGTAAACCGAATATCCCTTTGAATGACAGTCAGGAGCAATTTCTTTAATCTTTTTGTAGCTGTGTGAAAGCTGCTCTGTTTCTTCGGCCGTTGCCCAGCCGCAAAGCTCGCAGACTTTAACCGTGATGCCTTTATGGCTGCAGGAAGCGGAAATCTTATATTCCTTATAGGTATGAGCATCCGCGCAGGAGGCACCTATCTGATTGAGCCACTCGGCCTGAGTGCCCTCATAGCCGTTGGCGACCGCAATTTCGTATGCGGTCTTGCCGTCAACGCCGTTCGTACCGTTTGTGCCGTCCTTACCGTTTGTTACAAAGAAGGCAAATTCGGAGCCGTCAGACATCTGAATTACATAACGGTCCTTGAGTTCATCGGCAGTGTAGGTTTCATCCTTATATATTCTTTCTATGATATTGCCTGTCGTTACCCAGCCGATTGATGCCTCATTTGAAGCAACGCTTGTGTAACGCTTGCTGTCAATTTCGCTGACGGCCTTTACGGTGTAATTGTGCTTGGAGCCGTACGGAACACCGTTATGGATATAGGTTACTTTGCCTGTTCCGGAGTAGGTGTACATAGTTGAATTGACGGGCTCACCGTTATCAAAAATGAAGTATCCCTTCAACTGCGGTCCGTTCGGAATTGATTCGGGAGCATCCCACTCCAGTTTGACGCCTGTGATTTCATCCGTACCGGTAAATGTTGCCGTAAGATTTTCCGGGGGATCAACGGGAGATGTGATATCGTGAACGAAGTACCCGTAGAAAGGTATGTTCCTTTCTCCGACAACAAGCTCTCTTTCCCACCTTGCAAGCTCCCAGTTAAAGTAGTACTGTCTGATTTCTTCCGAGGTGAGGTCTGCAAGAAGTGCTTTTTCGGAAATATTGGGAACAGTACCCGAAATTCCTTCGGCACTGCCTTTTGTTTTTGATTTGCCGAAAACATCACCGTAGTCAAGGTTAAGATAAAATCCGCCGAAAAGCTGTGCGCCGTGAACACCTCCGCCGAATACTGCCGAGAACGCAAAGGAGAAACCGTGGGTGAATGTTGTGCTTTCCGTTCTCTCTGCGCTTGTTGAAAGCTCCGAGGTCATACTGCCGCCGGTGTAAGCAAGCCCGTAGGTCGAATCGGAAATAATTTCTGCACCGTTACCCGCCTGAGAAGCATTTCTGAAATACGAATAGGGGTTGCCCTCGGTGTTTGCAGGCAGGTCGGTAACCGTTATTTTCTTCAAAGCAGTTTCGCCGATTGCTTCGTTATATTCATCAACAAAATTGTTGTAATCGGGTATGCTCAGAGAATACTTGACCGGGGCAAGAGGAGCCTCAACCTTATGGCTTGCCTCGACCCACTTGCCGCTGTCCGCATCCCAGATATCATAAAGATACAGCATGACCGGAGTACGGGTTATACATACTATGTCAACATCGGCACCGTTCCATGTGGTGGATTTCGTTGTTCCGTATGCTTTTTCTATTTCGTGGTCCCAATCAAGGGCATAACCGATTTCCAGTGAAAGCTTGGCTGGGCCTGTTTCAAGCTCGCCGGAAAAACCGACGCCGAATGAAACCGTGTCGCCTCTTGTATTGCTGTAACCGGAAGATGTTTCAAGAGTATATGATGTGCCGCTGTCGCCGTTATAGCCGCCCATTTCATCAATTTTACCGAATACGGGAGCAGCCTGAAGAACCGCAGCGACCTCGGGGTCTGTATAAACATATTTTGTGGAGTTGTGCCTTGCAAGCACACCGTCGTCATCAATATCAACAGCAGCGGGTGCTACATTGACATAACCGCCTTTGGTTTCCTTGATTACTTTTGAGCCGTTGTTATCAATATAGTTGCCGTAATCGCCTCTGATATTGCTGCAGGCATAGGTCTGAACCGTTCCGAAATCAGTATAGTTTCCGTCAGAATCCTTTACATCATTGTATTCGGAGCCGCCTGCAAGACCGATATAGACATTATAATTATGACCGCCGCTGTTTTTGAACCACGCCGCATAGTAAATCTGCTCGCGGCCAACATCGTTGCCGTCAAAATTGCCCGCAACCGCACTTCCGAAGAAGTAACAGTCTGTTTTTGTGTTATCGTCAAGAATACTGTCAAAATGCTGACCGGCAAGTCTGGGCGAAAATCCGGGAAGGGCGCTGTTGTCCTTATAGCTGTAAAAAGAACCTGAAACAAATACATCCTCCGCCTGGTTTTTGCCGTTTGTTGCCACACATTCAACAGCTATCTGAGGATATACAAAGTAATCATCTTTCCATTTATCAACGCTTGTACCCGTAAACTCATTGTGATTGATTGTGGAAATGTCCGAAACATAGTATCCGTTTTCGTTAAATGTAATGACAGCCGTACCGTAGCAGGACTTATTAAGGTCGCCGATATGTGAAACCGATGTCATTGTGCCGCTTTCAAAAGTGGCTTCAACATCATTTGACATATAACCTACGAGAACTATTTCTGCCGTTCCGTCACCGTCAAGGTCACCGCCGGAAACGGCACCGCCCTGGATGACATTGTAGCCGTAAACTTCCTTGGTGCCGCTGAGGCTTTTTCTTGCACCCTTTTCATATATGCGGGCAGGTGCGGAATGCTTCCAGACATTTGAGTAATCACCGATACCCACTGCAGTCGCAAAATAATCCATGGTGGAAACACTCTTGCCGCTCCAGCCGTCTCTTGCATTTGAGGATGTGTTGTCAAAGCCCACGGAGTAAGCGTATTCATCAAGCTGGTCCCCGTCAAAATCGCCGCTTGTAAGGCTGACTATGGGCTTGAATTTACAGTCGGTCTGACCGTATATATCGTTGTTTTTAATGACCGTCGAAAGGTCCAATATCTCTGTCTTTGAAATATTTGTGCCGTCAAACTTCACTTCAAATAATTTATAATTTTTGTCGCTTGCGCTTGAGGAATCACCGCAGAGATACACAATAACCGAATCCTTATGGTCACCGTCATAGTCGCCTGCGGTAATTGCCATATAGTTCGGCATTATCGTTAAATTATCGGCATAGCCATTTATCCAGTCTGCACTGCCGAGAGTGATATCCTTGATTGCCCCGGTTTTGGCATTGATTACAACACAGCGCATTTCATATTTGCCGTCACCGGTTTTTATTGCTCCGACATAGGCGGCGTAGCTCTTTCGGCCGGAAGCAACAGGGTCAAAAGCAACACCTTTGAGGAAACGGTATCTTGAAGCGACATCGGAAGAAACACTCAGGCTCTGCGAAGTCATGTTTGCACTTGCCGCAGAAGGAGTGTCAATAATCGCACCGTTTTCATCCTGCTTTTTGATTGTATTTTTTATGTTGTCAAATGTGTAGGCATTGAAATGACCCGAAGAGGATGAAATCAGATACAATTCATTTTTTTCGGAGAGCAAAAACGGAGTATCATCCATGCCGTAAATATCCCCCCATAAAATGCTGTTTGATTCAACGGGTGCGCTGTTTTCGGCAGTGAGAATACTGCTTGCCGAATCAAGGTCGTTTTCAACAGCAGAGGCATTGAACCCGGGCAGAACAGGTGCGCCCGTAATTACCGTTGCAGTAATAATCACCATCGAAAGAAATGCGGAAATAATCTTTTTCATCTGAATATTCCTCCGTTCTGTTTGCTGCATAACTTAACTTTGATTATGTGATAAAGTAAAAAAGCGAAGTCGGCCGTAAGATTGGTTCCTCACATAAAAAACGGTATTTTTGTAGAAAGCGACAATAAATAATTATAATTGTGCAAAATAATTATAACATATATCAGATTACAAATCAATAAAAAATTGCGGATATATCATATACCCGCGTTTTAGCTTGATAATATTTATAAAATAATCGGTTTGTTAAAGCAAAAAAATATTGACTAAATCAAAAAAAGATTGATATAATATTCTCAGTAAATCAAAGGGGTGATAAAGCCGTGAATCCGATTCTGCTGTTTATCAAAAAGGCAATTTCCTTATTTTTCGGATGTTTATTTATGCTGGTAACAATCGGGCAAAAGGTCAACACCTTTGAGCCGCTCGACAAAGACAATCTGAAGCTTGACCTGGCAATCATGTCGGATATTCATATTGAGGGCAACGGATTTGACAAATTCCCGGTTGTTCCCAAATGCTTCAACTCACTGAATGGCGGAAAGAAATACATTGATGCGCTTGTCATCGACGGCGACAATTCAATCTGTGCACAGAATATCGAAAATATGCTTTTTTACGGAATGCTTAACAACACAAATCCCATCCGCCCTTATTTTGTTGCAACCGGGAACCACGATATCGGTAACAATGATGAAGATTTCGGCACATTTGATGAGCTGAAAGAAAGGCATCTCGGTTATATTCAGAGCTTTGTTGACAAAAATGTCACCGAGCTTTATTACAGCGAGGTCGTAAAGGGCTATCATCTTATTCTTTTGGGTCCCGACACTCCCGAATGCGGTTTACGCAACCTTTCCGACAAACAGCTTGACTGGTTTGAAGCCGAGCTCGACAAGGCGGCCGAAAGCGGACTTCCGATTTTTGTTTTCAATCACTATCCCTGCTGCGTTATCAGCGAGGGCTATGACAGATATATCACCCTGCTCAACAAGTATGACAACATATTTCTGATTGTCGGCCATGCGCACAGCGCACCGATTTTTGATGTTGTACCCGGAGATAAGGGTACCCCCGAAATCTGGGTTCCGAGCCTTACGAGCAACAATGACGGCACAATCGGCTACGGCTATCAGCTGGAAGTTTATGAAAGCTCGGCGACATTCAGAACCTATGACTACTACACGGGTCACTTCACAGGCACGGATATGACATACACACTCAAATAAAACAACAGAAAAGATTGGAGATTTTAATATGGTTGCTATCATAACCCGGATAATCGTCGGTATCGTTACTCTTTCTTTTATGATTTCGGGAAGCTATTACGGTGATTTGACTTCCGATTATTTTAAGCGTCTGAACAGCATTGATGTTTTTGAAAATTCAACCTTAACCGCAATCGGTGCAAGGAATGTTTACGACATTGTCGAAGACCATTTTTCTTCCGAACTGCCTGCCGGAAAAAAGGTAAAGAAAGCGGTTTTCATCGGTTTTGACGGTGTCAGAGCCGATACGTTCCGTGACCTTGACACCCACGAAAACAGCGCTCTCAATGCCGTTCTCAATGACGGGGGTCACGCTTACCTAAGTTATGCGGGCGGAATAAACTACCCGTACTATAACATTCAGGCAACCGACAGCGCTCCGGGCTGGACCACCATGCTCACGGGTGAGCTTTACTACAAAACAGGCGTTCTCTGGAACGATTATGAAAAAAATGATAAATACCCCACACTGATGAAATCGCTCATTGATAACAAGCTTGCAGACAAAACATCTTTTTATTCTTCGTGGGGCTCATATCTCGGAACAACTCTGAAAAGTGAAGTTGACAGCTGCATTGCCGCCGGATACAATGCAAATTATGTTGACGCCGCAAAGTTCGTCACTGATAAGAAATACGAAAGCGAAAGTGCAAATATCGACGCCGCCGTTTCCGGGCTTGCGGTTGCAGACCTTCAGAATGACGATTGCTCCGATTTTATCTTCGCTCTCTATGAAAGCACCGATGAAGCCGGGCACGCAGCAGGCTATCACCCGGACAATGAAGTTTATATGAACGCCTTTGCTTTTGAAGACGAGCTTGCCAAACAGATTATTGATGCCGTCAAATCAAGGCCGACATATAACGAAGAAGACTGGCTTATAATCATGTCAAGTGACCACGGCGGATTCAATCACGCTCACGGCTACTGCATGGCAATGGAAAGATATACCTATATAGTCTGCAATAAAAAAATTTCAAAATTTTTTATTTGATAAGTAAATTTAATTTTCTGTAACAAAAAAAGGAGCTTTTTTCAGCTCCTTTTTTTAATATCATTTTTTCGGCTTTTTTCGAATAAACACAAATATACTACAAACAAAATTACCGTAAAGGCTGCTCCGACTGCATAGGATATATTTTTATCAAGTCCGAACCCTTCATCGGAAATAAGAATATATGTCATACTTACCGCAGACATAAATGCGGCGGGAAGTGCTGTCAGCAATGAAGATACAGGCTTTTTGCCGAATTTTACAAGGTAAGCGGTTGCCACCCACAATGTCACCATGGCGAGCGTCTGATTGCTCCAGGAAAAATATCGCCACAAAACATCAAAATCAAGCTGAGATAAAACCGCACCCGCTCCCAGAAGCGGTATTGTAATAATCAGTCGGTTTACAATTTTCTTTTGGTCGAGCTTTGTCCACTCCGCAATAATAAGTCTTGCCCCTCGGAACGCCGTATCGCCGGAGGTTATAGGGCAGGCAATTACGCCGATAATCGCAAGCACTCCGCCGATTTTTCCCATAAGCGAAAACGAAATATCATAAACCACTCCGGATTGACCCACTTGTGCCAAAGCATTTGAAAGTCCTCCGGTCGTTTCGTAAAATGCAACACCTGCCGCCGCCCAAATAAGAGCTATGACGGATTCGGTTATCATTGCACCGTAAAAAACTTTTCTGCCATCCTTTTCGCTGATAATACATTTTGAAATCATCGGTGACTGCGTTGCGTGAAAGCCTGATATTGCACCGCAGGCAACGGTCACGAACATATATGGCCACACCGGTTGATTGTCGGGGTGAAAATTTTTCAGCTCGATTTCGGGTATGGTAAACCTGCCCGAAAACACAAGGGTGCCGAGTATTCCGGCCGCCATTATGAGAAGCACGGCACCGAATACGGGGTAAAGCTTTCCGATGATTTTATCAATGGGCAAAAGCGTTGCGAGAATGTAATATATTATTATCACAACTATCCAGAAAACCGTATTCAGCCTTTGAGGAGTAAGCTTTGCAAGCAGTGCGGCAGGGCTTGTGATAAAAACCGTTCCCACAAGAATGAGAATAACGAGGGAAAAAATTCTCATTATCCACCTGCCCGGTTTGCCGAGATAAATTCCGGCAAGCTCCGCCACGGATTCTCCGTTATTACGGCAGGAAATCATACCCACCATATAATCGTGGACCGCGCCGCCGAAAATTGCTCCGAAGATAATCCACAAAAAGACGCAGGGGCCGAACTGAGCACCCATAAGTGCGCCGAAAATCGGCCCTGTTCCCGCTATATTCAAAAGCTGAACGAGGAATGCCTTCGGCGTTTTTATTGGTATGCAGTCAACACCGTCATTTATTGCAATTGCGGGTGTCTGTCTTTCATCGGGGGCAAATATTCTTTCCGTAAATTTGCCGTAAAACAGCCACCCCAAAAGAAGAACCGCAAAAGAAACAAATAAAGAAATCATTTATTTTTCCGCCACAATCAGGAATTATAATACTGTTTTAATTTTTCAATTTCTCCGTCTGCAAACGCACCGTCGAAAACAAAAAGGTCATCAATGTTAAAGATAAACTCGGATTTTATCTTTTCAATGACACCCGCTGCGTCGGTGCCGAGGCCAACAGGCATACCGTCAAAATCAATAAGATATTTTTTCTCAAGCTTAACGGTGTGCAGAAGCTCAAAGTTATAATAAACTCTGACCTCTTCGTTTTCCTTATCAACCGAAACAACAGTCTGAACCCAACCGTCTGAAATACTCTCCGGGAACGGAGTAGTAATGTCAAAGCTGTCGTCATCACAGCCGATATTGAGAATGATATTGTTGTTCCTTAATGCCATTGAAAAGCCGGGCTGGCGGCGGGTCTCTCCGTTATCCCAGTTTTTGTTTGCGAATATTGCAGGCTCCTCGGGAATAGAGCGGTCAATCTTGACCCAAAGAGAAACGGTGAAACTGTCTGCACCGAATTTCAGGCCTTCAATTTCCGCAAAGCCCGTTTTTCCGAGCTCAATTCTTTCGTTTCTGACGCCGTCGGAATAATACTTGCAAACGCCGTATTCCTTAAGATTACACTTACCCGTTTCATCCTTAAGATTGTTGTCAAAGAAGCAGGCAAGCTTTATTTTATCCTTGTCAAAGAATGAAGCCAGGCCGTTTTCCGAATCAAATGCGGGAGTGGGCTTAAAAATAGGATTGTAGGGATGAGGCTCCTCACGGAAATATTCATCGTCAAACCAGGGGAAGATGCCGATGGGAACCTGTGAGCTGTAACCCTTCAGATCATAATCGGGGTATTCAAGGCCGAGAGCATAAAGCACGATTGATGAAATATCCCTTGTCTGCATATATTCGATTACCGACTTTTCTATTCCCCTGCCGCTTACTCCGGCGAAAATATATTTTTCCGTGTCGGAATATCCGCCGTGGCTGTGAATTCTTCCGCCGTGGTCGGCAATGGCAACAAACAGAGTGTCATCAAGAATTCCCGCTTCGTTATAAGCATCGTAAATTTCGCCGATAAAGCTGTCGATTTCGGTGATTTTCTGAAGATGCTCCGGGGTTCCGTAGCAATAGTGATGGCCGGCGCCGTCAATATCGTCAAACTGAACGAAGAGGAATTCCGGTTTTTCGGCAACGGCGGCAACAATCTTTTCACAAAGGTCTTTATCATTGTTTGCCGTTTCAAACTTAACATCAATATCATGTTCGATTATGCCGTGGTTAATGGGATTCCAGTTGCAGTAAGAGAAAAGCTTTGCATCGGGGTGATTTTTTCTGATTCTCGTAAAAACCGACGGAAGCTCTTTATTGGTGTATTCTCTGTTGCCCACAATACTGTTGGTAAGGCCGTGAACAACGGGAACGGAGCCGAGCAGCATACCGCCCCAGTTTTCGGCGCTGATTGTGGGGTCCATTGAAAGGGCGCTGTAAGTTACCGCACCGTTTTCAAAAATTCTGTCCATATTTGGCGTATCGGCCTGCTTGTTGAAATTTCCCATTCCGTCAAGTCCGATGACGGCAACATGCTTGTAGATAATTCTTTCCATTTTTTCGCTCTCCGTTTCAGTTTTACGGAATATGGCTCGTGCCGCCCGAAACCGGGCAGCACGGTCTGTGAAACATGAATTTTTGTCACATAAATTTCCGCTATTATACGATAACACATAAATATATAATGTTCAATAGCATTTGCATATTTTATCCCGTTTGACGGTAGTATCCGGTTAAAACATAACCCGTCAAGGCTGCCTCATTCAGATGCAGAAACCATTTTCTTCGCCCGAAGATAGTATAAATACAGCGAGGAAAAAAACGGTTAGAAAAAGTAAAAACATATAATCCAAAAGCTGTTTTTTTCATAAGAAAATTCCGGGATTTCAGATGTTACTCTGATTTCCCGGAATCGTTTTATATCTTCTTTTGTTTTACTTTTTCGTTCTGCGCTGAACGGCACAGGCTTGCAAGGCTGCTTTTCCTTACAAGTCTGTGCCGAATGCGGCAGACTCAGTTTTAATCAGAAAATCTTCGCAAAAAGATCTTTGACCGTGGTAAAGACATTCTTTACAAAGCGGACTATCTTCTGCCAGAAGGTAAGCTTGACATTGACATCAAAGCTTGTTTCAAAGCCTTCATATTCAACGCCTACGGTCATTTTGCCTTCGGTGTCTGCTGTATCCTTGCTGAGCTTGAAGCCCTCGGTAACAGTCTTTTCCGAGCCGTCGGAATAGGTTACGATAAGCTCAAGGCCCTTTGCGTCAAGCTTGCTTTCGTATTTGTATTCCGTTGTTTCGGGAGCCTTGCCTACACGGATTCCGGTAATTACGGGAACAACATTAACATCAAATTCAACCGAAACATCACCGTATGTGGCGGTAATTGTCTTGACACCGTGCTCATTTTCGGATTCTGTGAATTCAAAGCCTTCCGTGATCTTTTCAACCGTATCATCGGTATAGATTGCTTCGATTTCAAGTCCGCCGAAGTCAAGCTCTTCACCGTAGTTGAACTCCGTCTTTGCGGGCATCTTTGCAACTCTCAGCTCTGCTATCTCGGCGGGAGTTACGGTTACGGGAATCTTTACGCCTTCGTCTTCGCTGTCGGCAGCCTTAACGGTGAATTCATGGTTGCCTTCATCCTTGAGAACTCTTACCTTTACAGTCCATGACTTTGTATTCTGATAGTCATCGGTGAAACGCTTTTCTTCGCTAACCGTGAAATCTGCCTTTGCAATTTCAAGCGCTTTTCCGTTTTCGTCAAGAATTTCAACCGACTGAACGCTTGCTGCGGTGTTGAACTTAACGCTCATATATCCGCCCTTGCATACAGTTTCATCACACTCAAGGTTTTCGATTCTGTTATCGGGCATGGATGCGATTCTCTGAACATAAATCGTATCAAATACCTGCTTGTAGATTTCCTGGCTTGCCTTAAGGGTTACAACAGGTTCTTCCGGTTCTTCATCGCCCTTTACAAGAGGAGCCTCCACAGACTGAAGCTTTTCGTTTACGGGAGTGACCGTAACATCTTTATTCTCATCTGAGAATGTCATCTTAAGGTTTGTGATTGAAACGATGTCATCGTCGGATGAAGGAACACCGTTTGAAATAATTACCGTTGCAGTGTATTTTCCGGTTGCTGTGTCAAAGACCACTGCATCCGTAATGTCATAGAACATTTCATCTGCCGACTTGACATCAAAGGTAATCAAGTCTTTGCTGTGGCCATAGGTCTGAGCTGTCAATGTGGATTTCGGGGTTGCAATTGCTTTCGGAATCTTTATTCCGAGCTGAACGGAGTCGGGTCTCTTTGTTGCTTCAATCTTAAAGCCTACGCCGTAACCGGGTGTAAGATAAACCTCTTCGTTGGGGCCTACAAGCTCAAAGGTGTTAAGGTCTTTGGGGTCAATGTCTCTCCAACGCTTCTGCTCATTGGTATAAGTCGGCTTTTTGATATTACCGATTACCTGTTTTACATCTTCTGTTTTTATGTAATCGTTGTTGATTGTGTCAACATAAACAGCACCGTTTATTTCCGTGGAAAGGTCTCCGAGGTCACCCAGGGTATCCGTGCTGATAATAAAATCTCTGATTGATGCAATATAGGGATTTGCTTCCTTGTCGGTACAATAAGCGTTATACGCTTCATCGAATTCAGGATTATCCCCCGACTTTGTTCCCATGGGGTCATAAATACGGATAGCATCAAGATAGAAATCGTTGCCGATACCTGAGAAAATGTCACCGCTGGGTCCGCTGACATTTATTGTTACATCATAGGTGTTATAAGCAAGACCGGTATATGAAATAACGGGAATCTGATAGAGGTCATCAACACCCTTATTGATTACCGGAACATTGGTTATACGCTTATGCCCCTCATGGTAGAAAATCTGAACAATGATCTGACCGCAATTCATATCCGTGCGGCTGATAAGGTCAAAGCCTGTTCCGGTAAATGTAAATTCTGCCGTTGCATCATACTGAGGTTTATTATTTACCAATGATATGGTTCCCTCAACAAACGCAGCAGTACCGTCACTGAACTTAACATCGCCGTCATAGGAGCTGTCATGGCCGTAAGGTGTATGGCCGTCGCCGACTTCACCTCTGTCCTGATATTCATCGGAGTCAACCTTTGCCGTAGTGCCTAAGACCTTTGAACCGTCTTCACTGACAGTGTACCAGTCGCCGCTGTAATGAATGTAAAGCCCGTTTTCATCAATGCCGCCGAAGTTATCTTCATAATAAACGGTGGTTGCGGGGATGTAAGTTATAGTTGAATAAAGTCTGTCAACAGTTTCATCAGTATCTTCTTCACCGTCTTTGGTAACATAGAAATAAAGTCTGTCAATACTGCTCATGTACTTGAACGGTGTGTAGGTAACACTGTCAAGAGTATTTCTCATTACAACGGTTTTTTCGGTTTCAGTGGGAACCTGTACTGTCACAGTTTCGTAAGCATCATATTCGACCTTTACTGTTCTGCTTGCTGTATCTGTTGCCGCACTCTTGGTAACATATACATTAATCACAAGTGGATTACCGTCTTTGTCATATGCATCTTTTACGGTATGCTTGAAAGAACCGCTTTGCTCATGAACTAACTCAAGCACATTCTCTGATGATGCTGAACCGTCTTTAACATAAACATACCTATAATCCGAATCGCTTTGAACAAAATTGTGATATCCATATATAACAGAACCGTCGGGCAATTCACATAACACATCAGGATTTGATGAATCTTTTGACGAAATTTGTTTACTTGCAATACCAACTACTTTTTCACCTGTAAGCTGCTGATATGTGGTTGTAGCAGGAACTCTCTCTGTAAATTCAGGGTAAGAATATTTAACCTGATCACTTTGACCTGTCCATTCAAAGGTAACCGGAACAACAAGATCGTTACCGGACTTATCTTTGTATCCTGTTAAAGTCACATCAGTGGTATACGGGCTGTTTGATGAGGTAAGAGTAACGAAAGAATCAGAAGAATCATTGAGATAAACATATATTCTGGCATCCGTATAATAGCTGGAGCCTCTTGCACCGAAATATGTTCCGTCGGGCAAAGTGACTATTGTTTTTACTTGTCTGCTCGAAGATGTATCTAACCTGGTAAATGTTTCACTGATAGTATTTCCTGTAAATTCATAGTAGCTTTCACCGCTGCTACCCGGAGTGGACGGAGTTGACGGGGTTGTACCCTCAATAACCTGGGGGTTCTTCATAACATAGATATAATCACCGTCACGGTAGAAAGCATATTTAAGTTCTTCGTTGACTGTGTCAACAGCATACTTCTTGTCGGCAAGTCCGTCTGTTACATCAGCGGGTGTTTCAGCATACTTTTCATATTTCTCGATTTTACCGTTTGTGAACTGATATCTGAGGTTAGCCGAATATGCCACCGTTGTGGTTTTTTCCGTTTCGGGGTAGAAAATCTTTGTGTCGTTGACACCTATCTTTGCAACAAGATCACCGGTGGGAAGCTCAGGTGTAACAGACTCGTCAAGAACGGCAACACCGTTGTTAAGAGTAAGCTTATTGGTGGTCTTGACATCACTGCCCGGTCTTTCGGCTGTGATACCGTTTACATTGAATCCGCGGTAATCCTTTTCAAGGGGATATGTTGTGATGGGCTTGCCGTAATCCATAACAACAACAATAGGATTAATCTTAACTGTATAGATTGCAAATGCAACCTTTAAATCTGTGTATTTATCAGCTATGACATTTCCGTTGCCGTCTACCTGAACATTTTCGGGATAAAACACCTTGGTGGTTATTTCCCCATTTGAATTTTTCTTGGTATCACTTATACTTGCCGAACCGTTATCTGCACTTCCGAGATATACATCAAAAGCTGCATCTTCGTTATAGAAGAAATACCCCGTAGGTAATAATTCCTGTAACTTATCTTTGTCTATCGTTTCACCGCTATTAAGATTTTTGATGAGTTCGACAAGCTCACTCATTTCGGTTCTGTTTTCAAAGGTAACGGAATTCCCGTTTTCATCAATGGGATTGCCCTCTTCATCAACAAGATAGAGCTCGTAAGATATTTTTGCTTTTCCCCATTCAAGTTCGGGAACAGGGTATGTTTTTTCATGCTGATTTCCGTCAACATCCTTGTATGTGAGAACAGCACTTTCGTTTGTATCGTATGAGCCTTCTTCTTTTCCTCCGGTCATTGAAGAATCAAGATAAACATTATATGAAAGGACCTTTTCATTTTGCTGTAATTTAAAAAACTTCCATAAGAACGTTTCTGCAGGTACTTCTATTCCGTTAATTGTAACAGCGGATGAGGTTGAGTTATAAATAAAATTCTCAGCATCTATTATTCCGTTACTCAGAATATTCGTTGATCCGGATAATGAAGAATAAGCTGCGGTTCCTGCTGCATTGAATGTCACTTCTTCTATGACACTGGGTGTTTCGCTCTTACGAGTACCGACCATATCTGTTGTAACCGTAACACCGCCTACAACTGTTCCGACCTCATCAGCATGATATGTGTTATACTCGCTGATTGTTATTTTAGAAGTAATACCGTAATCTGAAAGCTTGATTGTATTTCCGTTGCTGTCGGTAACGGTTGATTTCATCTGAAGATTATATTCCGCACCCATTGTATCAAGAACATAAGCGGCATATGTTTCTTCTCCTCCGCCGGATAAAATACTACCCTCCATCTGAAGGAGTGCATTAGCCATCTGTGAAGCACCTGATACGGAATACACATCAAGAGTCTGACCGTCTACTATATTTGAAACAAAAGAGCTTAAGTCCTGATCGGAGAACACCCAGTTATTGAAACCGCCGTTGGCGAGGTCAACGCCCATTACGCTCATACCCTCAACACCGGATGTGTTGAATACCTGTGTTGCCCAATAACTCTTTATCGACTTGATATGATTATACCAATTTTCCTTTGAATAATCAGTATTGGAATTATATTTTACAGTTCTTCCGTTTTGATTAATCCATGTTTCATTTTTATCGGCTCTGTCATCAGCTGACTTACGGTACATATCTCCGTTATAATGGGTAGGAGCACCGTCGGTTACAAAAATAACATAAATTCCTCTGTCTGCGTCTTCATATTTCTGACCGGTTTTTTCTTCATAGTTCTGCTTTATCTGCTCAATAGCTTTTGTAGCCTCCATAAAGCCGTAGTCATAGTTTGTGCCGCCGTAAGCTTTATGGTTGTTATCTGTTGACGGAGTTGTACCATCGAAAGAAATATAAACCTCGTTATTTGATACTTTGTATTTTATGTTGTACAAAGGATCCATAACACCCTCAACAGTATCTTCTGAGGTATAAAGTGTCCTTGTTATATCTGCATAAGTAAAATTCCCGCTAATATAATCTTTGTCAAAGCCACCGAATGTAACGAACGAAATTGTATTGTTATTTACATCACCGTCTTCATTCGGTTCTAAAAAAGCTTCAGCAAAGTCTTCAACAGCAGCCTGCATATCATTAAGCTTTGAACTCTGATTGTTGCCTGCATAGTTGGAAGTACCTGAAACCCAGTTCATTGAGTTTGAAAGGTCGGTTACAAAAAGAACATCTACATGCGATTCATAAAACGGAGGAACACCCATTGCAGAAAGTTCAACTTCGCCGACACCAATTTCATTAAAATAATCACCGGATGCGGTTTTATCAATTTTTACCGAGCCGGGTTCGGGATAAGGAAGAGAATCAGTAACTTCTACACTTATTGATGAAATTTGCGTATTACCGGCATAAATCTTTGCGGTATATGTACCCGCAGAAGATGTATCAACCTCACTGTCCCAAACAAGAGATACTCTCGGATCACTTATGTTAAGCGTTGACTGGGAACCGTTTTCAGTAGCTTTGTATAAAACTGAAATATCCTTGAGAATATCAGCCTCGTTAAAGTCATTATTCAATAAGGTATAAAATGTACTGTTTCCGTTGTGCTTGTAAAAACCACTTATATTTGTTTCGGATTTTTCATATACCGTTTTCATCTGATACAGGCTAAGTTTTACATAATTTGTGCGTTCACTTAACTCAAATTTACTTTCATTACGAATCGAGTATGTTTTACTATCAAATACAGTAGTAAGAGCCGAGCGTTCACCAACAGAGCCCACTGTCCAAGTATTATTTGCAGCATCAGCCAAATCAAGAATGGCTTTGGGTCCTTCTTTTTTTGCTGTCAGATATTTCCCTGAATGCGAGTTATAAAAACAATTATCTCTATATTCAAACATATAATCCGAAGCAACTATGTTTGAAGATAAAACATATTTATTTTTCGCACTATATAAGGTATACGAACCTTTATCTAATGTATAAAAGCTTGTTTGACCAGCTTCTATTTCTTCTATGGAATTAGAAACAGAAAGATCCGTATTGATAAAATTACCTTCAATTTTAATTAGGTAAACATTATTGCTTTCCAGCATATTTGTTGACATCATTTCAAAGATGTTAACAGGTGAATAGGTTGTGGTTGTGCCACCGCTTACCTGCACCCAACCGTCTCCATCCGCAGCACCTGCAAAGAAAGTGAGACCTGCGGTAAGTGTGCCCAAGGTCATAATGACCGTGAGCAGAAGAGCAAATACTCTTTTTGCATTTCCTTTTTTCATAGTTTACCTCCAATAATGAAAAATATATATATGAATTTAATTATTGCTGAATTGATTTGTTTGCTGTGAGCTTTTGGGCTCCCTTATCAAGGGAGCTGTCACGGTTTTAAGGATATAAACCGTGACTGAGGGTTGCAAACGCAAACCCCCGGCTTTCAGCCACCCCCTTTGGTAAAGGGGGCTAAACTCTTCCTTCCCCCTCGGGAAATTCCCCTGTCAGGGGAAATGTCAGCGCAGCTGACAAAAGGGTAGCCGTCTGCGGCGAGCAAAAGGTGGATTGCCGTAAGGCAAGACGGATGAGGGGAAGTTTGATGAATTTTATTTACACCTCATCCACCGTCTTCGACGGTACCCCTTCTCCTCGAGGAGAAGGAAGATAACCAATCATCGCTTACGGGGCGCCAAGAATATCGCCCATACGGTTAAAAAGTTTTAAGTTTTTAGTATTAAGTTTTAAGTTGTTTTTCTTCGTTAGCCCTCTTTACCAAAGGGGGTGCCCGAAGGGCGGGGGTTTGCGCATTTGCGACCTTCCGTCATTTCCTGCGGAAATGCCACCTCCCTTGAAAGGGAGGCCAAAAGCCGCCGCA
>JAZUJJ010000027.1:0-3083 GCA_045642725.1 Acutalibacteraceae bacterium | reverse complement strand
TATAAATGCAGTGCTGATTTGGTAAAAGAAAGGCTTGGAAAGCTTGACTCAGGCAGAGAAAGGGTATTTGTTGCCGAGGCTGACAATAAGGTTGTCGGATTTGTTCACGCCGATAAATATGATACCCTTTATTTTGAAAGTGCCGTGAATATTCTCGGTCTGGCAGTTGCTTCGGAATACCGCAAAAAAGGCTTCGGCAGAGCACTTATGGGCGCTGTCGAAGCCTGGGCTGAAGAATGTAATATCCGTTTGGTGAGATTGAATTCGGGGAGCACACGAAAGGGCGCTCATGAGTTTTATCGTAGAATCGGTTACTGCAACGAAAAATTACAGATACGGTTCATGAAGGAGATATAATGCTTTTTGTCAATAGGCTTCTCCTATCCACAGACCGCCGCCGCTGACGGTTATATCATAGCAAACGGTTTCTCCGTTTTCGTTTTCAAAGGTAACAACGCAGATGCCGTCGCTTTTGGCACTTATTTCGGCTTTTCCGTCATCGGTTATTTTTATATCGATAATGCTTTCGTCATCGGTGCTGCTGCTCCAGGTACCTTCACCGAGTTCGATTGTTTCCGTAATATTTTTTGCCGACAAAGCAAAGGTTACTGCCATGGCAAGAACTATGACGGCAACGCCGATAATTCTGAGGCTCTTTTTGTCAAGCAGAATAAAGACAAGAAGCAGAGCAAGAACGAGGCAGAATATTGCACTGAGCAGATGATTCGGAAAAGCAAAAGCGGCACTTTTGGCATATCTGACGCTCATAAAGCCGAGAAATGCCGTTGCAGCCGAAAGCACGGCAAGGCTGAGTGTGTCTTTTCTTTTTACAAGAAAAGCGGCAGCCGCACCGGGCAGAGTGAGAACGGTTATGATTGCCCAGCGTTTATAATAGCCGAAAATTCCGAAGCCCAGGGGCTCAAACGGAACCTCGATAAGATAAATGAGAGGTTGACTTATCAGAAAGAAAACAAAGGTTTTCAGTGATGCTTCCCACCATTTTTTACAGTTGGTAATGATAACGAGAGCAAACAGTATCCAGCATTCAAAGCTGATGGCTATATCCTGAAAGGATGTATCTTTAAGTGAAGGAATTTCATTGAGCAGAGCGGTCATTACGGCAGTTATTACAGCCATAAAAATCACTTTTGGCCAGGTCATATTAAGACCGCCGAAAAATTTTCTGAGGGTTTTCATTGTTATTACTCCGTTTTGTTGTCTTTTCTTTTATGATACCGCAGGGGTGAGCGTTACCTCAATAACACCTTTCTGAACGGTTCCTGCACATACTGCCAGCTTTTTGAGGCCTTCCCAGTCACCTTTGACCCGGTTATCGACGCCGCTGACAAGTGAAGAGGCTTCCATAACCTTGAATTCACCGACGCTGTCCTGAGAAAGAACGGCGTTCATTTTTTTGTCGCCGATAGTGAGAACGGCATGGTGAGCGTCAATGATTTCTATGTCGGCTCTTGTGTGCATGAACCAGTAAGCCGTTGAGGGCTGACGGCAGAGAAATTCATCTCTTATACGCAGGGATGACCTTGAATCGAAAAGCTCAAAGGTTCTTGTCGCCTTTCTTACACCTGCGAAACGGTAAGCCTCCGACATATCGAGAACGGCACTGCCGCCGTTATTGTCATCAAATTTTATATCCCTGAAGCCTGCTCTTGCAAAGGGATACTGATCCTCAAAGGCAGAGTTGGGATTGAAAACAAGGGTGTTTTGTCCCTCTGCTCTCTTTGCATAGACCTTCCAGCGTCCGCCGCCGACAATGCCGACAAAATAGCCGCTGTTGCCGTAGTCGGCGGGCCCGAGATCCTCGGCCCATCTTACACCCATGCTGTCAAAAACAAAGGTTCCGATGTCAAGGTCGCCGTGATTTGTGTAATCGTATCCGCCTTTGATTGCGGCGTAAGTTGCGTTTTTGTCAAAGAAGGCGCTGCGCATGGCAACGACCTCCTGAGAGGAGTCGGATTTAAGATGGACTGAAAGGGGCAGAGTGTTGAAATCAAGGTCTTTAAGAAGCTCTGCATCATACCAGAGTGTACCGACGGCACATTCTCTTGCAAGCTCTCTGTTGCCCTTACCGTTTTTCAGCTCTTCTTCAACGGTGGCTCTTGCCTGATAATAAGCGATTTCGGGTATTCCCGTTTTTCTGCTGAACCAGTAAAGTGACGGCGCACCGACGGAAACTCTCTTGTTGTCACCGTAATTGAAAACGGTTGTGGCTCCCGTTATGTAAAGCGGAAATGAGCCGAGCTGAAGAAAGCCGTCGATTTCCGAGAGACCGAAATCCGTGCCGAGATAATTGTCGCAGGTCGAAAGGAAATAGGTGAGATATGAGGTGCAGTATTCCCAGTAACCGCTGCCCTCAACATATACTCCGTCGGGAGTGAAGGTTTCAAAGTTATATGCCGCCTTGTTAAAGGCTTCTGTCAGAAAATCGGCGGCAAAATCTTCATAATAGTCATAAAATACCATTGCTCCGACACCGAGTCCGCCGTAGCCAACGCTGTTCCAGTTGGTTTTTGACCACTTCCACCAGTTTTGCGAAAGGGGCTTTCCTTTTGAAACATCAAAGGATTTTTCCTTGACCGACTGAGCAAAGAATTTCACATCATCCGGAGTGAAATAATCGTAAAGCCAGTTTGTGCCGAGCGAAACGGCAAATGTAAGCTCCGCCGTGTCAAGAAAATGGTTTTCGTGCCAATCCGGGAAATTACAGGCGTTGACAAGCTCCGCCTTGCATCTGTCGGCGTATTTTTCATTGCCCGTCAATCTCCACATAAGGCTGAGGATTATGGTCCTGTCAAGAATTTCTCTTGCCGTTTCAAGGATGCTGTCCTCTTCGTCGTCGAGGATATATCCGTGAGGCTCAATGTCAAACAGCTTGTCTGCGGTCAGCTTGACGTAGTCAAAATATGAATTCAGCTTTTCGTCGTCGCGCTGTTCATAATTCTTTTTAAGGCGTGCAAAGTCAGAATCCGTTGCGAGAACAAAAATCTTGGAATCGGTTCTGTTCTCCATTGCCTTTTCGATGTCTTTTTTGGTAACCTTTGTCGGGTTGGGGGTAAGACTGATAT
>JAZUJJ010000026.1:0-9228 GCA_045642725.1 Acutalibacteraceae bacterium | reverse complement strand
CACATATTCTTATGTAGCAAAAATTGTTTTAACCGACCTGCTTTGCGGGTCGGCTTTTTCTGTCTCCCACGCGGATATGAAAAAGCTTAACCGAGTGAAGATAAATCCGAACTCACCTTGAATACGGATCTTTTTCCGTTCAACTTTGTCATCGTCATTGCAAGGCGACAGCCTTGCTGCTTCCTCTTCCTTGTTGTACGAAAAAATATCTCGTATCAAGGCATGGGTTCGGATTATCCTTACTCGGTTAACCATTTAATGCATCATAAAACAGATTACGAATTGTTTCGTGTGTTTTTATATCCCAGCCCAAAGCGTGCTGAAAATAAGTTAACGAAACATGGTTTACGGGGTCGACCATTGCAAAAGCACCTGCGGCACCGTCCCATCCGAATTCACCGACAGGGCTGAGTGAACCGCTTTCTTCCGGGTGCATATGGGTTCTTACCCCGAGACCGTAGCCGTAGCCTTTTCTCATTTTATTAAAATCTTCAAGCTGTGACCCCGACAGCTGATTTGTCTTCATCATTTCAACGGATTCTTTTGTCAGAATTCTGTTTCCGTTTGCCGCAGCTCCGTCATTTGCAAGGGCGTCAAGGAAGAGGGAGTAATCCTCGGTGTTTGAAATAAGGCCTGCGCCGCCGCTTTCATAATTGTCTGAGGGAATGTAAGGGTTCCATTGCGGCCTGTCGTCAAAATCCTCATGGGGATTGACTTTATAGATTTTTGCCAGATTTTCAACATTCTCATTATGGTATTTTGCGAAAAATGTATTCTTCATACCGAGTGGCTTTGAAATGTTTTCTTCAAAATATTCGCTGAATTTCATGCCCGACCATATTTCAATCAACGCACCCAGCACATCATGGCAGAGGCTGTATTGAAAATGTGTTCCCGGCTCAAAATCCAGAACGGTATTTGAAAATGAAGAAACGATTGAACGGGTACTGCTGTTCTTTTCGCTTGCCGCCTTTGTTATCCATTCCTCGTCAATCTTGTAATTCAGACCTGCACCCATTGAAAACAAATGGCGTATTGTTATCGGCGTATTGCAGGCAGAGGGCATTCCTTTTCCGTTTTTTACACGCATTTCCGAAAACTCGGGCATATACAAAGAAAGAGGGTCATCCAATTTGTATTTGCCTTTTTCGAATAATTGCAGTGCACAGACACAGGTCACCATTTTTGTCATGGAAAAATGATATACTGTTCGTTTCCGTTTAAGGCAATATTATTCTTTATATCGCTGAATCCCGTAAAATAACGGTAAATACGCTCGTGATTCTGAGTGATTATGCAGTCTGCACCCGGTGCGATTTTGTCAGTTATAAGCGAATCCAGATATGCGGTTATTTTATTGAAATCCATATTTGATGCTCCTTATTTCGGGTTTTCAAATATTATAAAATGCACTTTTTCAAAAGTCAACTTCTGATGCGTTTTTTAATACGAATATGCAGCGGCTTTCAATCCGGCTGAATAAATATTTTTCTTGACGGATAAAATTTTCCGCTATATACTTTAATTAACACAAACAGTGTTTACAAAAATACGGAAAGGGAGATCTAAATGAAAAAAATCGCAAGTCTGATTCTTGCTGCTGTCATGTGCCTTTCGGTCTGCGTGTTTGCATTTGCGCAGGATGAAAAGCTCAGCTATGTTGTACTCGGCGATTCAATCGGCTGGGGCGCGGGAGTGCTCAACAGCGATGAGGCGGCGTTCGGAAAGATCGTTGCCGACACAAACGGATACCTTTTCAAAAACGATGCAGTCAACGGCTACACGACCTCCGACCTGCTGCGCCATCTCGAAAAAGAGAATATCGCCGCCGATGTCAGAAACGCCGATATAATCAGCCTTTCAATCGGAGGCAACAACTTCCTCAGGGGCGATATGGCAACTTTGATTAAACAGGCAGCTGAGGGCGATTACTCCGGCTTTGACGCCATTGCCGCAAATTTTTATACCGAATACAGCGCCGTTATCGAAAAGATAAAGTCGCTCAACCCCGATGTTCTGATTCTTGCACAGACTCTTTATAACCCCGGCTTTGAGAGCATACGCGAGGTTTATCAGCAGGGTGCCGACCGCCTCAATGCAGGCTACGCAAAATACCTTGAAGAAAACCCGGGAGCCTATGAGCTGCTTGATGTTGCGGGTCCCTTTGTCGGCCACCCCGAATATGTTGCGGCCGATTACATTCACCCGAGCGCAAAGGGAAATGAGGTTATTGCAAAAATCGTTCTTCAGAAGCTTTATGACCTCGGCCTCGGCGAGAATACGGAGCCCGTTATTGAGCACGAGGGAATCAATCAGACCGAGTTTTTCAGCTTCAAATTCTTTATGTATATTCTGAGAACCGTCTTTGCAAAAATCAAAGCGTTCTTCGGTGCGTAAAGCAGTATTCATTTTGATAAAATAATCAGCGAGGTCTGACCTGCGTTTGCGGTCAGACCCCGTTACTTTTATCGGTTTATTTATTTTGTCAGCCGGATGTATTCAATAATGATTGCTTCCTTTGCCTCTGATGATTTTATCGTAAATCCGTCAGCCAGAGTCCGGCCCGAAATGCTTATGCTTTCGGTATTATCGTCAAACGGGAAAGAAAGAGCATATTGCGCATCAGGGTCAGCTTCACAAAGCTTTACGGTAAGGGTATCTTCCGCCTTACCGTGCCTGTATGCAAGCACAAGACCCGATTCACCCGTGCCGTACTGCATGGCAACCCATGTTTTTGCGTCGGTGCTTGCGGCAGGTGTCAGCGGATAGTAATTTTCAATAAGGTATGATTTGACCGAATTAAATCTTTTAAGATGATCCGCGCACTTTTCGGGGTTGTCGATTGCCAGCTCACTGTGAACCTCTCTTATGGGAGTAATGCAGGAAAGATATTCATAATCGCTGTCCGCCCATTCATAGTCAATGCACGAATAGGGGAGAACAAGCGAAAGACCGTAGCTTTGCACCTGAGCCGATTCTGCCGCGTCGCCGTGTTTTACGCACTGATAGTCACTTCTCCAAAGCGGCACGGAACGGCGCATCATCTCACAGTCAATTCTTCTGCCGCCCGATGAACAGTTATCTATTCTGAGACCGTCAATGCTTGAAATCATTGTGTCAAGATAGCGGTAAAGATTGGTTACATAATGGTTTTCCGTTATTCCGCTGCGGTTCTTTTCATCATTTTTGTTCCAGTATGAAAGCGGATCAATGTTGAAATCCTGCCTGTATTCGGCAATATTGTTTTCTTTGAAAAAGGTCACCATATAGTCAATATACCAGTCAAGGCATTCGTCATTTGCAAGGTTAAGCAAATGATTCAGTGAGCCTTTTGAAATAAGCCAGCCTTTTTCTTTGCACACATCATAGAAAAGCGTGCCTTTTCTTACTCTTTCGGGTTCAAACCAAAGCATCGTATCAATGCCGTTTTCTTTAAGCATATCCGATACTTCAACGAAGCCGTTGGGATACCAGTCTTTTCTTGCGGTCCAGTCACCGGCAGAATTTCTCCAGGATGACAGAGCATTTTTATAAAACCATTTTTCGGCATCAAACCAGAAGGTATCAATGTATTCGGAAACGCCGCTTGTATTGATTGCATCAACCGTTGCTCTTATATCGTCAACCGAACCGCTTGCGCACTGATAAACCCGCTGCCCGATATTTTCATTTATAACACAGTCCTTTGAAAAGCTGCGATAAATGTTGAATCCCTTTGCGGGCTTGCCTGTTTCATAAAAGCTCAGGCTGACAAGAGGTGAACGCACTTTTTCACCCGAATGAAGATATGCTCTGAAATATTCCTGCTTTGCCTGAAAATGAACTTCCGACTGATTCTGCACAAAAGATGAATACCATTGACCCGTCCAGCCGACGGCGGTCACAAAGCCGAAGCTGTTGCCGTCAACATTGAAATAGGGGAGCCATGAGCTGTTTCTGCCGGCGTTGGCACTGAAAACCGCCGCTTCTTCGGAAAGAGCCGTCTTCCGTACGGAAAAGTCATTTTTTTTGTTATTTGAGCCGTACAGACAATAAATATCGGCTTTACCTGTATCAATATCACAGTCGGCAGCATAAAAATCCTCTATTACCGGAGAATCATCTTTGCCGCGGTTTTCGATATATACTGTCCACTCGCAGGTGGCATAGTCCTCAAAAATTGTTGCCTCCACCGTTGCGGCAATATCGCTTGCTTTATGGCTGATTGTTATCAGTGCGGTTTTTCCGCCCGGACGGACCGCACCTTCTTCACTTTCGCTGCCGACGGAAATATTCCAATCGGTAATACTGTCTCTCAGGTGCTTTCCGTCAACGGTAAAATCATATGCCGGTGTTTCGACGGTAAGAATGTTTTCATTAAACCAGTCACGGCACAGCTGCTTTTCGGCATCACTGATTTTTGCTTCGTCGGCATCGAGTGCCTCAAAAGAAAAATCCTTGCTGAAATCCATATCGGCTTTCATATGATCTGCCAATGCTTTTAAGCCCGGAGCATAGACGGAAAATGATGCAAGTGCAATTAAAATCACTTGCATAAAACAAAAAAGAGGTTTTATTATCTTCATAAGCTTTTCCTTTCCGCAAATTCCGATTTATTGAATTGATTATACCATAAATGAATGAAAATTCAACTGCTTACGGAGTAATCGGCTTGCCGATATGACAGAAGGGGAACTGCAATGAGATGTTTTTACACACATTGCAATTAAATCAGGCAATTAATTGACAATCGGGTATGGACAAAGTATAATTTATGTATAAAACAAAACGGAGGCTTGAATATGAGATTCGGAATGTGTGTCGGTGACAACTACGAACAAATTGCAAAAGTAAAAGAATACGGTTACGATTATGCAGAGGGCTGTTTCTCTTTGCTTACCGAAAAGGATGACGAGTATCTGGCAAAATTCAAATCCGAGCTTGACAAAAACGATATTGAACTGGTTACCGTGAATTGTTTCATTCCCGGTTCATTGCCTGTAACAGGTGAAAATGTTGATAAGGCCGCACTTGCCGCTTATGTGGAAAAAGGCTTCAGAAGAGGTGTTCCGCTGGGGCTCAAAAAAGTCGTTTTCGGTTCAAGCGGCGCGAGATCGATCCGCCCCGGTCAGACGTATTCCGAAGCGATAAGACAGATTGCCGATTTCCTTAAAACAGTTGTTGCACCTCTTGCCGAAAAATATTCGATAACCGTTACTGTTGAGCCGCTTGCACCGCAGCATTGCAACATAATAAACACATCAAAAGAGGCGGTCATTCTTGCCGGATATGCCGAATCTGATAATGTATGCGGACTTGTTGACCTTTATCATATGGAAAAAATCGGCGATACCTATGAAAATATCAAAGCTCTGAAGGGCAGTATCCGTCATGCCCATATTGCCGAGGCCGTGTCAAGAGCATTCCCGCAAAAAGGCGACGGATGCGATTATCAGGGCTTTATTGATGCACTTATCGAGGCAGGCTGTGACACCTGCTCTGTTGAGGCGGACTGTGTTAATTTTGAAGAGCAGGCAAAGGCTGCCGCCGAAGTTCTGTACAGCTTGAAGTTCTGATTAGCCACGCATATATAAAAAGCTACCCGATTTTTTCGGATAGCTTCTTTTTTTAAATAAAAACAACTCCGGGATAGCAGAAAAGCATCTGAAATCCCGGAGTTTTCTTCTGCAAAACAGTTTTGTGGTTATGTTATTTTGCTTTTTCTAACCGTTTTTTTTCGCCCTCGCCGTATATCAGATTGTCGAATATGACAAATCAAGACCTTCGGCTTAGCCAGAGGTCTTGATTATCAGGAATTGATTATTAAAATTCACTTAAGCTGCTGCAGTGTTCTTTTTCTTTTTTCTGTAAACGACGGCAATAACGACTGCTGCCGCAACAAGCAATACAGCCAATACGATAATGACGGCAATGTTGCCCTGACCAAAAATCGTTGCAAGTAAAGTGTCACTGTTAACGGAGGCTTTTCTCTTACCGTCCCAGCCGCAGACTTTAGCTGCGTGCTTATCTGTATTCTTTGCCGTAATTGCCAATCCATCTGCAGAAGCACTGCCTACAATGACCTTACCTTCAACAGTTGAATTTTTGAATTCGCACTTATCGTCCTGAACACATCCGGCGATACCGCCTGCATTCAGATTGACAGAAGTGACGGATGCTCTGTTGGTGTTGCCTTCAAACAAGCCGCCGCCTGCCATCCAGCCAACAACACCGCCGGTTTCACTTTGCCCGTAAACTGTACCGGTGTTGGTGTTGCCGGTAATCTTGTGTGAGGTGTTATCGGTGGCAACTGCACCGATAATTCCGCCTGCATCCTTGGCTTTTGAAGTGATTTTACCGCTGTTTGTGTTATCTGTAATTGTGCAGGTCTTGTCGTGGTCACGGTCGCCCAATGTTCCCGCAATACCGCCTGCACGCTTGTCGGCAGTAACATCACCTGTATTTTTGTTGCCGCTCATAGTGATGGCATCATCTTCGTTTTCGCCGAGAATACCGCCTGCTTCCGCGTCACTGTTTGTGGATTTGTTCAAAATATTGCCGGTGTTTGTGTTATTGCTGAATATACTTACCGAGCAGTTTCTGCCGACTATACCGCCTGCGGAACGCTTAGCCGTAACGGTAATGTTTGCGCTGTTCATATTTCCGGAAATCTCAACACCGCCGGCATCGGAATCAAGATGACCGATGATACCGCCGGCACAGTCATAACCGGTAATAACGCCGCTGTTTTGGCAATTAAGTGCTTTAACGGGAGGATCTGTATCACAGGTGCCGATATAGCCTGCAATGCCGCCTGCGGCACCGTTTTTGGCAGTAACAGTGCCATTGTTGACACATTTCTCAACAACGACCTCTGCGGCGTTGCCTATCAAGCCGCCTGCATCCACATTTTCGGATACGATCGGAGCTTCATTGGTGCAGTTGATCAGAGTAACCTTAACATGCTTGCCCTCTTTTGTTTCGCCGACTATACCGCCGACATATTTGTAACCTGTAATGCTGCAGTTTGATTTAACCGTAACATTTTCAACGGTCAGATTACCGTTTGCATAGCCTACAAGTGCCGCGCAGGACTCTGATTTTGTTTTATTGTCGATTTTGATGTTTTCCAGATTCAGATTCTTGATTTCCGCAGAATCACCGGTCGTGCGGAACAGACCGAGTCTGTGCTCGGAATCGGTAAGTGTCAGGCCGCTTATTGTATGACCTCTGCCATTGAACATACCGCAGAATTCTTTTTTGCGGTTATCATCATTCCAAAGATTTTTATAAGTATCAAGGCCGAGCTGAATATCACAGTTCAATGCAATTCTCTTGCCGGCATAATTATTGCCCTTTGCAATGTTTTCGAGAAATTCCGTAAACTCATCTGCGGAGTCGATTTCGATGGTATTGCGGAAATAGAGCATTCCCACATCGGGGTAATCGGTATCTGTTGTTTTGCTGCTGTCATATCTGCCGTGGAAATACTGATGCTTTTTACCTGATGCTGTACCGCTGATATCTGCCGTGCTTACTGTGCAGTCAATACCGTAAACATAACCGTCAATTGTTGTGACAGCAGCCTGATAGGGCGGCACATAGTGATCTCTGTCATATTTGGCATTTGTCACAAACATCACGTCAATGTTTCCGGCAGCATCGGTTTCGTTATTTTCCTGTGCTTTTACGAAAGCATCATACTCAGCGAATGAGAAGCCGAACCGGGCAAGGGCATCCTTTAATGAAACAGCCTTTTTGCCATCCTTAAAGGCTGAGCTTGAATTAACATGCTTCAACAGTTTATCAAGCCATTCGTCATTGATTGCAGAACGCTTGTCGGCAAGAACGCGAGTTGTAATCTGTTTGCAGTAGGTTTCAATACCGCCCTCACCGAGAGAAGAAGCGTATTTTTTATCATAGCCGTAGGCATCGGTCAAAGTGCCGAAGCCGATTTCACCGTCAAGCTCATAGAAGGAAACCTCGGGGGTCTGACTGTCAAAATTAACATCATTTATTACATCAAACCATCTGTCGGCAATCATTTCATTATATGCGGCAACAACGCCGGGCTTAACCTTGACCTTACAGGTCATATTTCTGCTTTTTGCATATTCAACTTCTTTTTCGTAGTCTTCCTTAGTTGCACCGAAAACATCATAATGAAGATATCTTATGTTGTCATACTTGTTTCTGTAATATACAAATTCACTGTCATCCGGATTGACTTCGGTATCATTCAGAACTTTACCCGCTTCAATGTCGCAGCGTGCAAGCAATATGACCGCAGCGGTGGTCTGTGCGGAGTCAATAATTGTGTTAAAGGCGTTTACATAATTCGCACTGAGCATGGCTGCCTCACCGCCGAAGGCAAATTTATCTTTATTCCATGCGTCGTAGCAGTAAACATTAAAGGCTTTTTCATAAATGCCGCCGTCCGGATGAACGGAAAGAGTTTCACCGGTTGCGAATTTTGAAAGCACGGCAATGTTTGAGCAGTATGTATCAAATTCGGCTTTTTGGGACAGATCCGATATCTTTTTTGTTTTTTGCTCTTCGGTTAAAGTGGTTGAAGCTGTATATTCATTGACGGTATTGAGCAGAATCTCAGTCTGATTTTCAACCGATGTAATTAAGGTCTGATATTTATTCAGGTCTTGCTCATAAATTTTTTCAAGCACGCTCTGGGTGCCGCTGTTTACTGTGTTCAGAATATTTTCAAGCTGATCTAAAACTCTGGTCAGCATGGAATTGACACTTTCCTCTTTTTTAATGCCCAGAAGCTTGTCAACATAAGAGCCGAAAAGCGACTTGGCTACATTGCCCACAACTGGGATTTTACCGATTGATTCTTTAATTTTTTTGCTGGCAAAATTTTTAAGATAATCCTCGGATTTGTTGTAGAGATCATCCATAACGGAGCCCACAGCTTTCGGCTCTTCGGCAGCAGCTGAAGTATTGGCGGCAAATGCCGAAATACCCGTTTGCAGCATCATTGCCGCAACAATAAGGACTGCCAGCAATTTTTCGGTTAACTTTTTCATAATCAATCTCCTTCTGTATTTATGCTTCAATTATTTCACAAAATATGATATATGTCAATGTGCCTAACCGAGTGAAGATAAATCCGAACTCACCTTGAATACGGATCTTTTTCCGTTCAACTTTGTCATCGTCATTGCAAGGCGACAGCCTTGCTGCTTCCTCTTCCTTGTTGTACGAAAAAATATCTCGTATCAAGGCAGGTTT
>JAZUJJ010000025.1:0-2565 GCA_045642725.1 Acutalibacteraceae bacterium | reverse complement strand
CTTGAAAAATTAGGATTTTCTGTTTCCCTGTCTTAAAGTTTTGTATTATATTTTTCGCTTTGCAAGTCTGCTCTTACAGACCTGCTGTTTTCCTATGCCCTTTTTTAGGTCGTTCTTGTAGGGTTTTCAGAACAGCCCCTTTTGTTATTTGATTATCATTACCCGGTTACCCATACAGGGCTTGTCCAGCCGAATCTTTTATCCTTCAATTCGACACGGAGATAGTAACAATCCTTTTCCGTTTCCTGATTATAGTCAATGACGAGATTACTGTTTATTCTGTTGAATATTATGTAATCACGGCAGTTTTTGACCAGGGTTACGGATTTTACGGGTGCATCTGCGCTGACGGAAAACCATATATGCAGTTCGCCGTCTTTGCCGCGTGAGAATTTTTCACCCATAAAATGATTGTTGATACGAAAATCAATGGTCATTCTTCCGCCCATAAAAGCAAAGGTTCGTTTTGCTTTAAGAGCTTCAAAGACCGATTCAAGCGTGTTGTTCTTTGCCCACAGACCCGTAAGGCCGGGATAATTGAACGGATATTCCTTTTCCGTAATTGTTCCGCCTTTGCCGCTGTGGTCATCCGAGCCGCCTATTACGCCCATTTCCGCTCCGCGGCGCAAGGCATCCTGTAAAAAGCCGCCCTCGCAGCAGTAGGCTTCATCAAATGCGGGGTTTCCCATATATTCCGCGGCATCACCGCGGGAAATGACCTCCATGAGCGGTGTCATGAGCTCAAGAGGAATGTGTGACAAATCGGCTCCGGAGGAAAGATAATAAGTGTCATGGGGAGCGGTAACGACATCATTCCGCTTAAGAAGAGCGGTAAGCTCTTCTTCGGTCAGCTCACCGTCACGGATACCTCTGACCATATCGGCATTATGAGTGTCGAAATAAAGAATCATATTGTTGTAAAACGGATATGAATCCCTTTCGTAAGCAAGAATTGTCGTGAATTTCCCCGGCTCGCAGTATTTGTCGGCAAGAGCTTTGATTTTATCCCATTTAGAGGGATTGCCTGCCCAGAGCTCCGGCTTTCCCACGCCGCCGTGATCGTGGTCGGTCAAAGCGGCAAAATCAAGCTTAACATCTTCCTTCAGCCTGCGGTAATATTCATCCGGGTCAATCGAACCGTCTGAAAAATTACTGTGGCCGTGCAGGTCGCCAATCAAAGGAATAAATTGATTTTCCGCAGGGTCAAACTGATGATTACAATCGTTCAATACACGAAAAAGGTTTTGCGGCGTGTTGGATTCGCCGCTGTAAACCGCATCGGTAAAAGCTTTGCATCTGCCGGGGTTATCATAGCGCTTGGCTGTTTTTCTGTCAGGATGTGTCATTATGAAATTCCTTTTACATCAACGAAAATATGTTCGGTGGTGATTGAGCCGTCTGAGGCAACGGTGAATTTCGTGCCGCCGTTCATATCCTCTTCCCAGTAGCCGCCGGGGCCGCATTTAAGGGCGTATGTCAGGCGTATTCCGTCATAAATGATTGAGGAATCATTTACGTGGTCATGGGCACAGACTATGTTTTTGGTGCTGCCGAGTTCTTTGCACAGAGAGAAAAAGCCGTTGTTAAGCGGCGGGCAGCAGACCGGCTCGCGGTTTTCACCGAAGGATGTTGCGGCATATTCGCCGATGAATTGTTCGTTTTCCTTATCGTATGCTTCTTCCCACGCTGTTTTGAATTCCACAAGGGGGATGTGCATAAGCACGGTGCTTTCGACTGTGTGACCTTCAAGCTTTGTGATTCCGTTTACTGCCCATTCGTACCATTCGAGCTGATTCGGCCAGAGGTTGTCATAACCGCTGTCCTTTGCGCCGTTTATATTGCCGTCATCCTTGATTGCGGAATGAGTATCCATCATAAACAGACTGTGGATTATTTTTCCGTTTTCTTTTATATTGATTATGTAGTTGCCGTAGCCCATATCCTCGGGGCCGAATCTGAAAAGGCAGTTTTCGGCTTTGAAGAGCTTATATGCGCACCAGAATTCATTGATGCAGCAGGTTCCGTCGTGGTTTCCCATAACGGGTGCCCAGGGGATGCCGTATTTATCCACATCCTTGATGATTTTCAGGTATGCACTTGTGCAGTAAGCATTGTCGCCAGTGAGAGTGATAAGGTCGGGCTTTACCTCTTCAACAAGCTTGTCTATGGTTTCGGTTGCGGCTTTTGCAAAATCGGCATAGGCCTCGAATCTTTCAAACTGAATATCTGTGATATTGAGAATTACAAAATCTTTTTCCGGGTCTTTTTCAATTTCAACGGCACAGTCATCGTTAAATTCCATGGATGATGACCATTTTTCAAAATAGCTTGCTTCTCCGCCGTGAAAAAGAGCGGCAAAAACAGGCGAGAGAATCTGACCGATTGAAAGAATGATAACGATAATCGTTTTGAAATATGCTTTCATATTTTCACGTATAATTAAACCACTCGAAAGGGGTGGTTTTAATTATTTCTCCTTTCCATAAGTTTGGTTATATTTGCAGGAGTAGCTACCTGCGGTATAATTAAGACAAGCACTGTGGATTTGTATCTATTTTTTTACAG
>JAZUJJ010000024.1:0-83788 GCA_045642725.1 Acutalibacteraceae bacterium | reverse complement strand
GGCTATGCAAAGTTTGAGACCTTCCCGATCTGGAACCTTCCTCTTAAGCACCCCGTAAATCTTGCTTATGAAGCCGCCACCGCAGACCTAAACGATGTTAATATGATTGACCCTTATCATCTTGAAGCTTACGGCGTTACAACCGTAAATTATAACAGAGATGTTGAGGTGTTCCCCGTACTCAATGCCATTTTTGAAAAGATTGAAGGCGTTTCACCCTATAAATCCCCCACCGATATGGGCGTAAACATGGCAGGCTACTGTATCTGTGATGATGAAGCAGTCAAGCAGGCCTCAAAGGAAGAAATCGTACGCCGCTATTTCAACGCCATGTGTGATGTCAAGCAGGGCAGAGGAAAGCAGAGCGCCGTTGATAAAATCGAAAGCCTTATGAATCAGACCGGCATTACGGTTGATGACAGAGCTGTTGTTGCCGCCGCTCTCGCAAGAAGCGAATGTACCGACGGTCAGCCTGCCGTTGCCATTGAGCTTAATGACGGCAGAATGATTACGGGTAAAACCTCAAGGCTTCTCGGTGCCTCCTCCGCCGCTCTTCTCAATGCCGTAAAGGCACTTGCGGGCGTTCCCGACGACCAGCTCCTTATTTCTCCTTCAATTATTGAGCCTATTCAGGATGTTAAGACAAACATCCTTAAAAATCATAATCCGAGACTTCATCTTGATGAAACCCTTATTGCTCTTTCAATGAGCGCAAGCAGCAACGATTGGGCAAAGAAGGCGCTGGATGCAATTTCCGGTCTTAAGGGCTGTGAGGTTCATTCGACGGTCATTCTTTCTCAGGTGGATTCAGAGGTTTTCGGAAAGCTCGGCGTAAACCTTACCTGCGAGCCTGTCTATCAGACAAAAAAACTTTATCATAAATGAGATGATTGTATGTTTTATTCCGAAAAAGTAAAAGTGTATTCCGATGCTCCGTCAGCCGCAGAGGCGGCGGAGCTTTTTCGCAATGAGCTTAAAATAAGAACGGGCTTTTTGCCTGCCGCTGCGGCAGCTCCGGCGGATGCGGATTTTATTTTCGCATTAAAAAATGAAGTTGACCGCGACGCTTATGAAATCGAAACGGCAGGGGAAAAAGTCACTTTTCTTGCCTCCGGCATAAGAGGCTTTGTTTTTGCCGCAGGTCTTTTTCTGCGTAAAATCAGAGCCAAAGACGGCGGCTTTGAGCTTTGCACCGATATCGGCGGTAAATATGCGCCTCAAAAGCAGATAAGAGGGCATCAGCTCGGTTACAGAACGACACCGAATACCTATGACGCCTGGACTTATGCGGATTATTACCGCTATTATATCGACCTTATGTTTTTCGGCTGCAATACCGTTGAGCATATTCCCTATGAAGACGGCAAATCAAGACGCAACCGCCTTATGCGCTATGACGAAGAAGAGTTTCTTCTGAAAGCCTGCGAAATGGCAGATGACCTTGACCTGAATGTTTCTCTCTGGCATCCGAACCGTGATGATGAAACTCACGAAAGCGCCGCAAAGCAGAGGGGCGAGCTGTATTCAAAGCTGAAAAGGCTTGATTTTGTGTTTATTCCCGGCGGCGACCCCGGAGACCTGCCCGCAGATGTTTTTGTCAACAGATGTATTGCAATTTCAAGAGAGCTTAAGAAATCCCACCCCGAAGCACAGCTGTGGCCCTCGGCACAGGCTCCCCACAGCATTCCCGGCTGGGGTGAGGTCTTTGTTGCCGAGCTTAAAAAGCAGCTGCCCGAAATAGACGGCGTAATATACGGCCCAAATCATGCATTTCCTCTTGATGTGCTTTGCGAAAAGCTTGAGGGTAAATACCCCATGAGATTTTACCCCGATATTACTCATAATGTCAGGTGCGAATACCCCGTGCATTTTGACAGGGATGACTGGCATTTTGTGCTCACCACCGGTCTCAGCCGCGAATGCACAAATCCGCGCCCCGTCGAATATACACATCTCCATAATATAACCGAAAGCAGATTTATCGGCTCCGTCAGTTATTCAGAGGGCGTTACCGACGATGTTAATAAATGCATCTGGTCTGCTCTTGACTGGGATAAGGACAGCGACCCGAAGGAAACGCTGAAGGATTATTCAAGACTTTACTTTTTCGGAGCTGACGAGGAAAGAATTGCCGATGCCATACTCGCTCTTGAAAAGAACTGGGAAGGCAATACGGACAAAAATGAAATCATTGACGGCACCTATGCCGAATTTGTTTCATTGTATAACGAATATGATTTTCTTCACGGCAACTGGAGATTTATTCAGCTTTATCTCAGAGCCGTTTGTGACAGACTTCTGCGATTCAGACGCCTTGACGACCTTAAAGCCATCGAAAAGGCAAAAGCACTTGTTTGCGAAAACAAAGTTGAAGAAGCGAAGAGCGTTCTGCTTAAGGATTACGGCAAAAAATATGACCTGATGCGTGAAAAGGTCAATGAATTTACCGCCTTGCTTTTCGGTCTTATCGGTTATCAGTCCGATGTTGAGAATTATTGTGCCGACAACTGGGAGAGGGGAGCAATTCTTGAAACCATTGACCTTCCCGTTTCCGACAGAAAATGGCTGCTGTCAAAGTTTGAAAAAACAGCCGATAAGGATGAACTGCTTGAATATTTCAACAGAGATAATGTAAATGAGGGCGAGCTTCATTTTTCCGTTGCTCTTGACGGCATAAAGGAAAAACAGAGCGGCGAAGTGTATATGAATTTCCGTGGTGACAGACCCGGGGTGAATGACGGCACTCTGCCAACCTCTTTATTTAATATATTTGATAATCTTTCCTTTATATACACCGCGGAGGATCTGTGTGACGGCTGTGACTATGAGCTTCATGTTACATATCTTGACGACAGTGACGAAAGAATAACCGAGCATAAAATCACCGCCAACGGGAATGTGATTTACTGCGGAAAACAGTTCGGTACTCCCGACCCGGAGTATGACGAAAAATTCGGCAGAAAAGGTTTCGTTTCCGCAAAATATGTGCTGCCCGGAAATTGTATATCCGGCGGAAAAACACGCCTTGAATTTTCAGAACCCAATATGGGCGTGATGATAGCGGAATTTTCATTAAGGAAAAAATAATATATATATTGTATGGCGGGAAGAAACCTTCCCGCCATATTTTGTGGGTTTAGTGCAGAGCTTTATGTTTTAAGCGTGAAGCTTTAAGTTGCATTTTTTCCTTCTCCCTCGGGAGAAGGTGGCAATGCGGAACGCATTGACGGATGAGGGGAAAATAACAATTCGGAATGCGGAATTTCGGAATGCGGAATTTCGGGTCGCTTCGCTCCGATTTTTGAAAGTTTTAAGTTGAAAGTTTTAAGTTGAAAGTTTTAAGTTTTAAGTTTTAAGTTTTAATTATCCTCCGGATATTCTTATGGCGGCGTGCTGAGGTCAGCACGCCCTACACAATCGGGTATTTTAATTCGTGCGTTATGTAGGGAGCGATGACCTCATCGCTCCGGCACGGCGTAAGCCGTGAATAAGTTATGGGATGCTTTATTCGTGCGGTTTTTGGCCTCCCTTTCAGGGAGGTGGCATTTCCGCAGGAAATGACGGAAGGTTGCGCTTTTGAAAGTTTTAAGTTTTAAGCGTGAAGCTTTAAGTTACATTTCTTCCTTCTCCTTGAGGTCGGTCTCTTCCATCTCCTTGAAATAAGCCCCCGTCCCTTCCTTCTCCTCGAGGAGAAGGGGGACCGTCGAAGACGGTGGATGAGGTGTCACTAAATCACATCAAACCTCCCCTCATCCGTCTTGCCTTACGGCAATCCACCTTCCCCCGAGGGGGAAGGAAGAAGCTCAACACTTAAAACTAACAACTTAACACTCTTTGTAACTTATAAACAACTTAAACTCATCCATTTTGTATGAACTGCACATAAAATCCGCTTGTTAATAAATTGTTCATAAAATGTTTCAAAAAAATTAAAAAATATACATTTGATGTGCAACAACCCATATATATATTAAATACCGTAAACCATAAGGTGCGTGCCCGCGCACGCAAATTACACGGAGGTGCAACTTATGAAAAAGGCAAAAAAACTCCTCGCGCTTTTCCTCGCAGTTCTCATGGTTGTGTCTTGTGCTCCCTTCGCTTCGGCTTATGTCGCTCCTTCGGGCGATACTGCTAACAGTGACTATGAGCATTATAAGACATATCCGCTTTCAAACATTTCAAACATCAGAAAAATCATGTGGTCTCCCGAGCAGGGCGCAGCCTATGTTCTTGACCTGCTTGACGGTTTGCTTTACGACGCAAACCTCGTTATGGATGAGGATTTGTCGGTAGCAACCCTTCACCTTGATCTGAGCAGTATTGATAATGCTTTCTACTACATCTACAATATTGTTAAGGCTGTTACCGACACAAGTGATAATACTTATCTCGGCAACATTTTCCCCGATGCCGGCGGTCTTCTGAAAACTCTTGCCAGAGTTCTTGTTGGTATGCTTGACCTCGGTAAGCTTGAAGACCTTGATGTTTCCGCTCTCGGTAATCAGAACTCGGCAACCGGTAAAATCAACCGTGCCACTTCAACCGACCTTAAGGTTTTCACAACTCTTTGCGAATTCCTCGGTGATAACTCCACTATCGTTGCAAGTATTGCAACCAGTGACCTTGATATCGGCTTGCTTCAGACAATTCTTGTAGCGGCAGCACCTGATATCGGTGTTTTCCTTGAAGATTTCCCCGGAGCAATCAGAAACCTTCTTTATCCTCTTCTCTGGAATGAGGATGCTGAAGAAGCTCCCTCCGGCTGGACTTATGACAAGGGCGTTCAGGATCTTGTTGACTGGCTCCTTATCAAAGGTACGGGCTACAGCGCCGAAGACGGCGGTAAGTCGGTTCTCGGCGAAGGCTTTGAGGCTTTCCTTCCCAACATTGCCAATTACAATGGCGGTGCAAGCGTAAGCACAATCAGCTTCTATCAGCTTGTCAACAACGCCATTTCAGCTCTTCTCAGCGGTATGGTCGGCGACCTCCTTCTTGATGTTCTTGTTGATGCTCTTGACATTGACGCTACCGCCAATGACGGTAAGGGCAACACCGATATTATGAGTGATATGCTTTACAACACCATTATCGGTGCCATCGACACCCTTCTTGTTAAGCAGAACGGTGCTCCTCCCATTTCATGGGAAAAATATGTTGAATATGAATCGGAAGCACTCTATGAAGCAGAGGATTATCAGAATTATCCCATTCCTCAGCTCCACAGACTTCTCAACTGGCTCTTCGACGGCGGCGGACTTGATGCTTTCATCAAGATAGATCTGAACGGTATCGCCATTCAGGATTCTTTCATGTCCCTGTTCAAGGATATTGCCCGTCTTCTTCCCGGCCTGTTCCCGCTTCTCGGTATAGATGTTCCCGAAGGACTTACCTATACTGCAGATGAACTCAGTGCAAAGAAGGTTGACGATACTCACGGCTCACTTTACATCACCTTTGAAGAGGAAGAAATCTATACCGAAGATGATGTTGATGCTCTCGGCATGCCCAACTGCACATATTATTATGTAGCTGATGATACTGCTGTTAACACAACAGATGCTTCAGCTCCCAATTACCGCAATCCCAAGTACATCAGAGAAGAATGCGTTGTCGGCAACGCAAAGCTTTACGGTGCACTTATCAAGATTCTTCTTAACAGCTTTGTTGACGGCTGCTACTTCCCCGAGTGGGCTGAGACAATTTCAGAGGTAGGCGCTTATGCTCTTGCTTCTCTTGCAGCCCGTTACCTTCCCCAGAATAACTACTTTGACAGACTTGATGCTTATCACTATCAGCAGATAGGTCAGTCCTACACACCGCTCGGTGCTACATCGGCTGTTACTCCTCTTGCCTATGAATCACAGGTAACATTCACCGGTAAGGACGGCACATCAAAGACTGTTACCGTTCCCAGAGCAGCTATGGATATCGGTGCATCAATCGGTGCATACTTCCTTAACGCAGCATTCGACTTTGAATCCTCCGAAGTTTTCGAAATCTTCCCCTCATCCGGTGCAGGTACACCCGCTGTTGATACAAACTTTGAGACTTACCTCTTTGAGTTCATTATGTGGGGCGCATCAAGATTCATGCCTGTTTTCACCGGCAAATGGAACTCTGCATCAGGTAAATTTGAAGCTGTCGAGGGAGCACCCAGTACATGGATGAGCCAGTGCAACTCAGCTATTGCTCAGTACAAGGCTCTCGGTACTCAGTACCCCGCAACCGGTGCCGTAGGTAAAAAGGTCAACAACATTCCTGCCGATCAGGTATTCCCGATAGTTTACAACTTCCTTGATCAGACTATTTTCAAGCTTATCCCCGGCGACTGGATGCCTGACTGGATTTCCAACAACGGCTCCGCAGGCTTCTTTAATGACTGGCTTCTTAACTCAGTTATTAACCTTGACCTTCAGAAGATTATCTCTCTTCTTTCAACCAACAGCACAGGTGAACTTAACCAGTCCACAGCAGTAGTTCTTCTTCGCCTTATTGACCGTATTCTCGGTACTGTATTCGGCGGAAATGCTCTTTTGCCCGATGTTCTTATCAACAACAATACGGCAATCAGAAATGTTTATGACACACCTACAAGTGTAACCACATTTGAAGCACTTCTCGGCGGAGACGGAACCGGCCTTTACTGGTTGCTTGCCTGCCTGCTTAATTACCTCAACCTTTACAGTACTACGCTTGCAAATACCGTATTCCCGCTTATGAGCTTGCTCGTTGACGGTATGTATAAGTCAAAGCGTTACTATGACGGTACACAGATAGTTAACTATATTGACGGTGGCAACACCGCTGCGGTTGACTATTCAAACGGCAACAGCACAATTACCATTGATAAGCTTCAGAATTACTATGATACATGGACTGCAGAAGTAAACTCAGTTCCCTTCAGCGGTAAGCTTTACTTCACAAATGAAACAAAGGCAGTTAACTGTGCCGCCGCTCTTCTTAAGTTTGACGAAAACGGCCAGGGTCAGTATGACGGTACTGAAACAATCAACGGTGCAGTAAACTATTATGTAATATACCCCGATCATTTCAATGTCGGTGTTGATGCAACAAGAGCTGCTACATTCGTTGACAATGCTACTGTTGTTTCCGAGAGAACAGGTATAAGCTCTGTATATTACATTTATCAGAAGCTTGACTATCAGACAGGTACAGCTACCGTAACACCGAATTATACTTACAAGGCAGACGGTACTGTTGACCAGACAGTATATACCTTCACAAACTTCCACAGAGCAATGCCCGCAGCAAACGGTGACACTCTCAGAAGCGGTGCCAACGGTGAGGTTATTTACGGCGAAGGCTACAAGACCTTCGAAAGAGAAGACTTTAACTCACAGAACGTTTACTATCATAACCGTCTTGAAAATGCTCTTGACGATACAGCTGATTTCATCGACGAATATGACAGCTTCTATTCATCAGAGCTTCCCGCAGCCTACGGCGCATGGATGAACTACTTCATTCAGATGCAGCTTAAGGTTAAAGGAATTTATGATAAGAACAACGACGGTGTTGTTGATGCCAACGACGGTGATCCTTCAGCTCCCGGTGATGTCTATCCCTTCGTTGCTTCCAGCGGCTCAACAGCCGAGCACATTGTAAGAGTCGGTAATAAGACCTGGAACTTCAATGGCGTAAACGCAAATACACCTATCATAGCCGCTGCTCTCAGCTACGCTGCCGACAGCGATAACAATGTAACACTCACAGTCAATGAAACAGAAGCATTTGTAAGACTTGCAATGGGTAATATTAACTTCGATATTACTCCCAATGCTGACGGAAGCTATAATGCAAACTCCTATCAGTGGAGCGGTGTTGACGCAGCTAAGATCAATACACTTTGCTCTGCCTTCGGCTGGACTTATGATGCATCAAAGAACATCATTGTAAGACCTGCATTTGCTCTTATGGGCAACAGCCTTAACGGCTCCGCAAACTTCGGTAAGAACAACAATCAGGATATCAGCCTTACTCCCGTAAGTGCCTTTGTTCTCGGTGCTAAGAACGAAAACGAAGTCAGAAATGAAATCCAGGAAGCTTATGTAGCATTCCGTACCGCAGTAAGTGATTACGCTGAGCTCATCGACAGCCACTATGATGATATTTCATGGAGAGCTGAAAAGTGCGAAGACGAAATCTGCAGAACTCCCGTTCTTAACACTGCAAAATTCATGCTTAACCTTACAAAATCCGCTCTTTACCCCACAGGTGTAAACAACGGCAGAAACAAGTATTACGGCGCTTCAGGTGTTCTTACCAACAAGTATTCATCTGCTTCCTTCGATAAATTCCAAAAGGCTTATGATTATCTTGATAACCTTTGTGATGCAATTGACGGCGGTCTTACAATTACTCAGTCGCTTATTACAGAAGCATATCAGGGTCTTTACGCCGCATATCTCGGCCTTAAGCTTTCAGGTAAGCTTGCCGACTGGACAGCTCTTCTGAACTACATCGATATGGCAAATGACATCCTTAACGGAAGCCTCGGTATCGGTGAAAATGTTGACAGAACCATCGGTTACACTCTTGAATCACTTGCAAATCTTCAGCAGGGTGTTGCTGTTGCTCAGAACAGATTTGAGCTTTATTCAGCAAGCTGGGATGAAGCAGATTATCAGGAAACTGTTGATGAATATGCCGGTGAACTTATCAGAATCATCAATGCTCTTGTATTCCCCGAAGGCGTTGTTCCCAGCATCGTTGTAAATGAAGAAGCAGTTGAGCCCGGTGACAACTATAACTTCACAACTTATAACAAGTTTATAAGTGAAGGTGTTCAGGACTCCCGTCTTCTCGGTATCGTAACAGGCTTCAACGAGGGTACATTCCTCAATAAAGCAAAGGTTGTTGGCGACAGCGAAACCAAGGGTCTCTTCATCGCAACAGGTATCACCGTTGACGGCGGTGCCAGCCAGTATGACTTTGTTGAGTCAACTCAGGGCTGCGGTACAGGCTCCTACATTTACGGTACAAGAAACTACGGTGAACAGTTCAGATACTATGTAGTTGTTTACGGCGACCTTAACGGCGACGCTCGTATCGACGGTACCGACGCTGTTGTTGTAAACGGTTATATCATGAACGGTATGAATACATACAGCGATATGGATTACAGATTCGTTGCAGCTGATGTAAGTAACGGTTCAAACGGTACTCCCGACGGTGTTGTTTCCAGCTTCGACGTAGGTTATATCAGAAACTATGTAAGAAGAGTTAACAATACTCAGATCAACCAGAATGTTCCTGCTGAACTTGTTCCCGGCGGCTCAATCACCAATGTTGTAGTTAACGGTGTTCCCGTTGAAGAATAATCAGCCATTCGTTGATAAAACAGCATAATTCAAACGCCGCTCCGGTAAAACGGAGCGGCGTTAAGTTTTGCGAATGGTTATTTAATTTGTGCGGCGTTAGGCCTCCCTTTCAAGGGAGGTGGCATTTCCGCAGGAAATGACGAAAGGTTGCAAATGCGCAAACCCCCGCCCTTCGGGCACCCCCTTTGTAAATGGGGCTAAAGCAGAACTTTGTAGGGGGCGACATCCTTGGCGCCCCAAAATGTTAATGCAGAAATATTACTTGCTTCCCCTTGAGGGGAAGCTGTCACGAAGTGACTGATGAGGTGTAGCCGTGCTGACCTCAGCACGCCGCCATAAGGATATCCGGAGGATAATATAAAGGAGCGAAGCGACCCGAAATTCCGAATTCCGCATTCCGAAATCCGAATTTTTATTTTCCTCATCCGTCTTGCCTTACTGCAAGCCACCTTTTGCTTGCCGCAGACGGCTATCCTTTTGTCAGCTTCGCTGACATTTCCCCTGACAGGGGAATTTCCCGGGGGAGAAGGAAGAGTAGTTCTATTTTGTCTATTCCAATAAACAGGGATTTAACTGTTGCTTCTTCCTTCTCCTTGAGGAGAAGGTGCCGAGCTTGCGAGGCGGATGAGGTGTAAATAAAAAATCATCAAATCTCCCATCATTCGTCTTGCCTTACGGCAAGCCACCTTTCCCTGAAGGAGGGAAGGAAGAGGTTTTTAACTAAAACAAAGGGATGATTCACGGTTAATTACCGAAAATCATCCCTGTTGTTTATCATATTTTCTGTGCTTTAATTCGACTGAATAGATTTATTCATCCATAACAAATGAATAAATTGCTCCGTTTTCGATTGTTATATCGGCAGGGGCTTTTCTTGTTTTCTCTCCGTTGATGCCGAAAATCCATTTTGCTCCTTCAGGAAGCTCAAAGCCGTTGATGCTGATTTCTTTTTCGTCAAAGGTTGCAAGACCGTAGCTTGAAAGAACATCGGCAAGGCTCTTTTCGTTTGAAGCAACATTATAGCTTCTGATTTCTCCGTCTTCGCCGGTTATTTCCCAGGTGAAGGTTATTTCACCGTTTCCGATAAGTGTTTTGTTTTCATTTACATCTTTTGTTTCAATAAGGTTCTTTGATGATGAACCGCAGGAAGCAAAAATGCAGAGAACGGTAAGGGCTGATAAAACGATTGCAATTACTTTTTTCATGGTATTACCTCACAGTTATTTATTTAACATCAGAACACTCATTGCCATGAGTATCTGTGCCGGATAATAAGTTGAAAGCTCGGCGGTAACAAGAAAATTCTTTTTCTTTACCGGGGTGAAATACAAAATGCCGAGGCAGGTGTCGCTCATAATAAAAAGCACCGCGCTTAAAAGAATGAGTATGTTTGCCGTCGATTGCTCATTGATGACGAGATAAATTGCGATTGCGGCTTTCCAGAAAAGAATGCCGTAATAAATGCAGAGAATTGCCGTCAGACCTTTATTTGCAACGGATTTTAATGCTTTTAACAGTATTAAAGCAAATAAGGCACCAACGGGTATGGCAAGGGCGAAAATCGGCTTAAAGCCGTTAATTGACGATAAAGCGATTATAATCAGTATGTGCCCCACAAGAAAATATGCTGTTCCGACGGGAATAAGCTTTTTCTTGAAGGTCGGGGCGATTTCTTTTATACCGAGGAAAACATCACCGCAGAAGCCGAACATCAATGCCATACAGATTATGCTGAAATAAAAGGAATTGCCTTGGTTGAGGTGATTTCCGAGCACGGTAACGGCAATGAAGCCGAAGCTTGCCATGAATTTACATATCATACCCTCAAATGAACGGTTTTTCCTTCTCAGCAAAACGCAGGAAACGGCAAAAATTACGGTGAGAGCGGATAAAATATAAATACCTGTCATCAATTCACTTCCTTAAGATATATTGCCCAACGACCTTGTTTTTCAAAGCTGCATTTTGTATAAAAGTCAAGCAGACTGTCATTCCTGCAAAAGAGAAATGACGGCTTTTTGCCCTGAGCCATATACGGAACAAGGGCGGAGGCAATTCCTTTGCCTCTGTGTTTCGGGCTTGTCGCAACGGCACCGAGCAAAACGGATTTGTTTCCTTCAAACAGCCGGAATGCACAGGCCCTGAGCTCATCTGTGCCTGTTGCTCCCAAGGTACAGGTTCCTTTGTTCAGCCGTGCACAGACATCGGAAAGAAAATCTCTGTATTCACCCATTTCAAAGCCGCTTTCGGTCAAAAGCGCATATATCTTTTTGAAATCGGCATCCGTCTTGAAATCCGCCGGCTTTGCAGCTGCTTTACCGCCGTATCTGACAATAAATGAGCTGTCACTTGTTTTGTAACCGAGGGCTTTGAGCTTGCTTTCCTCTGCCTGAATGCTGCTGAAACCGATAATATCAAGAAATTCTCTCATTTCGGTATAGTCGGCATTATCGTTTGCCCAAAGTGTTATGTTGCCGTCAATTCTGCAAAGAGCGGCATTATTGCCCTGAATATAAAAGCGGGCAAAATCATAACCGAAGCCGTAGGTCATTGCGAATGCCGTTATTTTGGCGCAAAAAGGGTCGGCAGGAAGAAAATCAAGCTCCGTCAGGTTTTCACATAATTTCAGCATTGTGCAAATTCCGCCGCCATGGCTTTGATAAGGTCACGGCTGCTTTCTATATCTTCATATTTGCAGACACAGCAGGGGGAGTGAAGATAGCGGCAGGGTACCGATACCGTCAGAACTTTAACTCCGCCGCGGCTCTTGTGAATGGCCCCTGCGTCATTTCCGCCGGCAACTCTTGTTTTTGTCTGAGTCTTGATGCCTTTTTCGGCGGCAATTTCAAGAGCTTTTTTGTAAAGGCCGTTATTATAAACCGTGCTTCTGTCCATAAACGAAACGGCTCCGCCTTCGCCGCAGACGCAGACTCTGTCATTTCCTTTGACTCCGCTTATGTCGGCAGCAGTTGTTGTTTCAACAACTATGGCGTAATCGGGAGCAATGGTAAATGCACTTGCCGCAGCTCCTCTTGTGCCGACCTCCTCCTGAACGGAAAAGCTGAAATAGCAGTCGTATTCAAGCTCCGAACGGATAAGGTCAATCATCATTGCACATCCGGCTCTGTCATCAAGTGCCTTTGAGCAGATAAAACCGTTTCCGAATTCGGTGAAATCATCTTCAAAATGGATTTCCTCACCGAGGGAAATAAGATTTTCCGCTTCCGATTTATCCTTTGCGCCTATATCAATGTAAAGACTGTCGTTATCCGGAATATTTGCTTCATCTTTTCTTTCAATAAGATGAATGGGCTTAATGCCGAGAACACCGGGTATATTATTCTGACCGATGCGTACATTTCTGCCGATTATAACTCTTGTGTCAATCCCGCCGACCTTTGCAAATTTAATAAAGCCGTCGGAATCAATACCCGTAACGATAAGGCCGACTTCATCCATGTGGGCGTCGATCATGACCTTGTTTTTTGCTTCTTTCTGACCCTTTTTGAATACAATAAGGTTTCCGAGAGGGTCAATGCTGTATTCACAAAAGCCTTCGATTTTTGAAATAATATATTCTCTGACCTTGTTTTCACGGCCTGAAATTCCGGGCAGGCGGCAGAGCTCTTTTAATGTTTCAAGCATTTTCTCTGCTCCTTTCCAGAATGTATTCCGCCATAAGACGGGCTGTGTTTTCTATATCGGCAAGGTCGCAGACCTCAACGGCGGTGTGCATATTTCTGATGGGTATTGACAGCAGACCGGTTTTGATTCCTCTGCCGCTGACCTGAATATCGTCACCGTTGGTGCCTGTTTTGCCTCCCATAACTTCACTTGATGCGGGAATGCCGTGCTCTTTTGCAAGCCCGGTAAGCTTAAGGCTCATTTCATAGTCAAGTATGGGGGAATAGCCTACAAGTGTGCCCGAGCCCAAAGCGGCGTATTTTTCGCTGCTGACCTGCGGAGCACTTGCAAAGCTTACATCAACGGCAATGGCTTCATCTGCCTGAGAAACGAAAGCTCCCACGGCCGCACCGCTTCCGCCCGTTTCCTCCTGTGCCGAAAACATTACATCTATACGGCAGGTCTTTTTTCCTTTAAGAAGCTGAAGACAACGCAGTATTGCCGCAACTCCGGCTCTGTCATCAATGCTCGGGGATGCAGCTCTGTTTGAGCAAAGGAAATCAAAGGGACCGTTAAAGGTGATACGGTCACCGGGGGAAACAAGCTTATCTGCCTCTTCCTTTGTCATTCCGATATCAATGGTGATTTTATCAAATGGGGTTGCTTTACCTTCATCGTCTGCACCTGCAAGGTGGGGCGGTGTGGATGTTACGACCCCGAAAATATCTTTTTTGCCGTGAACGGTAACCTTTGCGGCGGTAAGAACTCTTATGTCAGAGCCGCCGACTTTTGCAACGCGGATAAATCCGTCGTCGTCAACGGCGGTAACGATCAGACCTATCTGGTCAATGTGAGCATCAAGAAGAATGGATTTCCCTTCTCCCATTGTGCCGACAACATTGCCGAGAGTGTCAAGCTTTGCAGGCATATAATCGGAAAGAAGAGCGAGCGCCTTTGAGGCGGCACCGCTTTCGTGACCCGATGTGCCTTTTTCATTACAGAGCTCTTCAAGAAGCTCTCTTACTTCAGTATATTCCATTTTATTCACCTGCGACCATTGTACCGCCTGCGGGACGGATATTGAGAACATAGCAGGCTTTTTCACCGAATACGGAGTTAATCATTGCTTTGAATTCGGGCAGAATGTCATTGGGCACAAAGGCCTGAATCGTTCCTGCAAAGCCGCCGCCGTGAACTCTCCAGGCACCCTTGCCGTCAAGCATTTTGTGACAGAGATTGAGGGCAACGGAAACAGCCTGTGAAAGGGGAGCACCGCAGGAATAAACATTCTGATTATACATATAGGATGAAAAACCGCTTTCGACTATTGTTGCCTTGAATGCTTCAAAATCATTGTCGGCAAGAGCGGCGGTAAGTCTGTCAACTCTCTTGTTTTCGTTAAAGAAATGATTTGCTCTGAGCACGGCTCTGTCATTTACTTTTTCACGGACAAGGGGAATGTTTGCATCAAATTCTTTTTCGTCAACCTCACGAAGGTATTCTTTGCCGAAAAGCTTTGCTACGGCAACCATTTCGCCCTTTACGGCGGCATATTCAAAAGTGAGGTCAGAGTGGTCTGCACCTGAGTCGATTATGCACAGCGAATGACCGCAGGATGCAAAATCAAAATCGACCTTATTGATTATGGGTGCGGAGGGGTCATTGAAATCAATCTGAACGAATCCGCCTACGGAGCAGGCCATCTGGTCCATAAGCCCGCAGGGCTTGCCGAAATAAACATTCTCGGCATACTGGGCTATCTGAGCGATTTCAACGGGGCTTATTTTGCCGTCATTGTAAAGATAATTGAGCATGGTGCCCACAAGCACCTCAAAGGCGGCTGACGATGAAAGACCCGAGCCGGAAATAACATCGGAAGCGGTTGCGGCGTCAAAACCGCCTATATTATAGCCTCTGATTCTGAAAGCATTGCAAACGCCCCTTACAAGAGAAGCGGAGTGACCCGTTTCATTATCCTTGATTGAAAGGTCGCTGAGGTCAACGGTATCCATTGAATAGTTTTCGGATTTAACACGAACGATATTTTCGTCGTTTTTGCCTGCAACGGCAATGGCGTCAATGTCAACACCTGCCGCAAGAACCTTACCGTGATTGTGGTCGGTGTGATTGCCGCCGACCTCCGTTCTGCCGGGGGCGCTGAACATTCCGACAGTACGGTCACCGCCGTATATTTCGTCAAATTCCTTTGAAACACGGATATATCTTTCTTTCTGAGCTTCAATATCCGAGGCTTTGTAAAGCTTTGCAAAGGCTTCATCGTATTTTCCGGATTTAATGTTTTCTCTGAGAATTGAATTTACAGGCATGGCTCATGCTCCTTCGTTTATGTTTTCCTCGGCGTCATCGGCCTCTTTCGGATGTTTTTTATTATAATAAGCAACAAATTTGTCAACCGTGTTCCAGACTCCGTTTACGCTCAGACAGGATATGCTTGTCAGCAGAGCGATAAACATAATGGGAAGAAGGAAACCGGGGGATAACGGGTCAAACATATTGCTGCCGGTGAATGAGAATAATATTACCTTCGGGAAGAAGCCCGCAAGGGAATAAAGAACGAATTTTCTGAAACCGAAGTTAAAGGAACCGTAAATGGCGGAAATGGTGTTTACGGGCATAGAGGGTATCAACCTCAGACAGACAAGCAGTGCGGGGTTGCCCTTGCCGTTGTGCTGAATGGCGTTGCGCAGGAAATCATTTTTGCTCAGGATTTTCCAGGCATAACCTGCGCCGAAGCGTTTACCCCAGAAATATTTGATAATAATCTGAATGCTGCAGCCGACAATATTTACGGGAATGGCAATGTACATCGGCAATATTACGCCCGAAAGCAGGCACAGAGTAGATGTGGTGTAAATCGGGAAAACCGATTTGATTATGTAAAGGGCAAGTATGGCGCCGATAAACTCAAAGGAGTAATCGAGAGCGGCGATTTTATCTTCAAGCTCCATGAGCCACTGTCTTATATCTGCATACCATACCCACAGATTTTCAAACTGCAGTGAAAACAGAAGCACCGCAACGGCAAGAAAAACAATGAGAGATATGAGCCCGGCAAACAGCAGGAGCTTTTTTTTCTTTGTATGTTTCTTCAAGTCAATCCACCTTTGCGGCGAGAGTTTTTTAGAAAATGCGCACAATATCACATTATCTCTATTATTTTATATTATTTTAATATAATAATCAACAATTTTTTGAAAAAATGTGTGCAAACACAATATTATTGTGATATATTATAGTAAACCGAGTTAAATTCAAGGAGGCAAATGCTTATGAAAACAGTAATTCTTGACGGCTATGCGGCAAATCCCGGTGACCTTTCATGGGATTGGCTGAATGAATACGGCGAATATATTTCCTATGACCGCACTCCCGATGAGCTGACGGTCGAAAGAGCCGCCGATGCGGATTTTATAATTATCAACAAAACTCCTCTCAGAGCCGACACTCTCAAACAGCTTAAAAAGCTTAAATATATCGGTTTGCTCAGCACCGGCTTCAATGTTGTTGACTGGGAGTATTGCCGTGATAACGGTATTGCCGTGTGCAATGTTCCCGATTACAGCACTGCCGCCGTGGCACAGTGTGCTTTTGCTCATATTCTTGAATTTACAAACCGTGTTTGTGCATACAGCAAATCCGTTCATTCCGGTGACTGGGCAAAAAGTGCGGATTTTTCCTATCATGTGGCACCGCTTTATGAGCTTCAGGGCAAGACATTGGGAATAATCGGCTTCGGAAAAATCGGTAAGGCCGTTGCCGATATTGCTTTTGCTTTCGGTATGAATGTTGTTGCAAATACAAATCATCCCGTGCCCTACGGCAAGGTGAAATTTGCGGATAAGGAAACTGTTGCCCGTGAGAGTGATTTCCTGACGCTTCATTGCCCGCTCAATCCTCAGACAACGGGTATGGTGGATAAGGAATTTCTTTCAAAAATGAAGCCCACAGCCATGATTATCAACACATCGAGAGGCCCTGTAATTGATGAAGAGGCACTTGCCGATGCACTTAAAAACGGAGTTATTGCCGCCGCGGGACTTGATGTAATGAAAAAAGAGCCTCCCGAAAAGGACAATCCGCTTTTCGGCCTTGAAAACTGCACCGTTACGCCTCATGTTGCCTGGGCAGGCTATGAAACACGTGCAAGACTTATGGAGGTCGTAAAAGAAAATTTAAGGGCTTACACAGAAGGTAAGCCCCAAAATCTCGTATATTAAATTACAATAATTATTTAATGATTTCCGCTTTCCATATGTAGTCGAATTTTCCGTCGGCTTCAAGGGAGCGGATTTCTCTTTTCTTTGAAATGTCATCCTTGACCTCGTGGCTGTCGTTGATGCCGAACCAGGGCTCAATGCAGACATAGGGTGCGCCGGGCTTGGCCCAGATTCCGAGAACGGGGCAGTCACCGAAGGTGAATTCAATTTCATTTTCGCCCTTAAGACGAAGCTTCTTTGATTTCATGCCGGAAAGAATGAGGGCATCGGGCTCAAAAATTTCCTTGGTGATAACGATTTTTGACTCGTTGTCAAGGCAGGGGAATTTCTTATCAATGAGCATATTGGTGTTGTCAATTCTTTCGGTGCATATTGTTTCGGGCTGCTCAAACTCGATTATATCGCCGACCTTACAGTTGAAGCCGGGGTGTGCTCCGAGAGAGAAATACATTGTCTTTCCGGCTTCATTTGAAACGGAAAGAGTGTTTTTGAGTGCTTTTCCGTCAAGCTCAAAGGTGGCTGTCAGAGTGAAGGCAAAGGGATACTTTTTAAGGGTATCTTCATTGCTCTTAAGCTCAAAAACAGCTTTGTTTCCGGCACATTCCTTAACAGTAAAGGGAAGCTTTCTTGCAAGGCCGTGCTTGGGCATGGAGTATTCAGTGCCGTTATAAAAATATCTGTCGCCGTTGAGCTGACCGATTACGGGGAAAAGGATGGGTGCCTGACCGTACCAAATTTCCGTCAGACCGTACCAGACATATTCCTTGCCGTTTTCCTTTGATTTAAGGGAATGGAGCTCTGCGCCCATATCGTTGATTTCACAGGTAAGAAATTCGTTTTCGATTTTATAAAACATAGTTGATTTCCTTTCTGTTTTGTGTTGGTTTTTATGCAACAGCCGGTAATACCGGGAGGCTGAAGTTCTTGAGAGGCATTTCATAGGTGCAGTTTTCGTAATTTTCATTTGTTACGAAATTTCTGCTCAGAATAACGACCTTGTCTTCATAAACCTTGAATATCATACCCTGGCCCGTTGCCTTGATGCCGATACGGTTTGTCTTGCCGAGAGAGGGAGCGTTTACAAGATTGTAGCCGTTGCGGTTGTCGGTGGTACGGCAGCCGAGAATGTTTTTGACCTTCGGGTCAATGGCACCGACATGAAGATGACCGCTGATATAGAAAGCGTTGTCATACTGTGAAAGAATGTTTTTGATTTTTTTGGAAGCTGCGCTGTAAAGTGTTCCGCCGGGGATAATGGGCCAAAGGAAGAATGAACCGTGTGTATATTTGAGAGGCCAGTGGCAGACAACAAAGCAGGGCTTGCCGTTTGCGGCACCTTCGTCAAGCTCATCCTTAAGGAATTTTATCTGAGTGTCGGTAATCGTGCAGGTGTTGGAGTTGTTTCCTTCACAGCCGAGAATGATGAATTTGAAACCGTTTACCTCTGTGCTGTAATAAATCTTGTCGGAGGTGATTCCGGTGTATTCGTTTCTGTATTTTATCTGAACGGGTCTGCATATATCACTGGATGTCATCTGACCGAGGTCGTGGTTTCCGGCGCAGGTGATGACTGTTTTGATGGGGTTGTTTGCCGCGAGAGTTTCATAGAAATCGGCTATCTGAGCATCTTCGCCGTGGTTTGTAAGGTCACCGGCAACAACAAGAGCGTCAATATCATCGGCGTCTGCTTCCATTCCCTTAAGAGCGGCGATGAAGGTTTCTTTTGTGCCTTCAAAACCGATGTGAGGGTCAGAAATCAGTGCAAATGTGAGAAGCGGCTCGTCTTCAACGGCAAAGGCTGCTATGGAGCAGGTCATAAATACCGAAATGACAGCCATGAGAATACATAATGATTTTTTCAGTTTTTTCATGAAATTCCCTCCGAATGGTTTAATATATTTCACATAATACCACAAAATATACACTTTGTCTATAATATAAATTTCAAGAATTTTTTTACATAATATTGAAATTTTAATTCGATTGTAATAATATTATTGTGTATATCAACAGCGTTTATAAAACGATTAAAAAATGCGGGGAGAGATTGTATGTCCAAAATCAGCGCATCAAAACTGAAAAACGGCATTACTCATTTCAAGACCTACTGGAAAGAGCCTCCTGAGGGTAAATATGTTTCTTTCAAGGAATATGTTGACATTACGGTTGGCATCGGAGCGAATTATACATCTTCGATGATAATTTCCAAATTCATTGCTTTTGCGGCAAGCTGTTATCTGATGATGTATCATTACAAGCTGCCGTACCTCGCTTTTTCGATTATCACCATTATCAATATGCCTCTCAGCTATGTCTTTAACCTTATCGGCTGGGTTATAAACGATAATCTCGGTTTCCTCAAGAAAAAAATCGAGAAAAAGTTCTATACCCTCTATTTTGCGATGATGGCGCTGGGATTATTCCTGATTCTCTTTGATTTTTCTTCCGTGCTCAATCCGTCTGTTTCAATAGTCCGTTATCTCAATTCACTTGACGGTATCAGTGCCGCATCTGCAATAAAAATACTCGGCACTTATATATTATGCAACGGTTACGGCGGAGCGAGAAATATTTTCTGGCGCAAAAAGCTTATACCGAAATTCGGAAGATACAAATATTCTCTTTACTGTGATTTTCTGCCGAAAACCATTATGGTTTTCCTTATCGGCTGGCTTCCGATTTATAAGACCCTCGGTGATGTAACCACCCGTGTCTGGGCAGCCAATCTGCTTTTCAGCATTTACAATGTTTATTCCTTCAACAATCAGCTTGAAACCTGTGCTCAGAATATCAGCCCCGACCCGAAAGAAAGAATTTGGGTCAGAACTTTCCCTATAAAGCTTTCTCATTTTATCTGGAATATTGTTGACGCAATTATACCCGTTTTCATCGGCTTCTGCCGTGACGAATGGGCGGATATCGCGGTTTTCAAATATGTTATCCCGTTCACATTCCTCTTTTTCGCCGCTCTCACCCTTATTCTCGCGCGCAGGGTTGAGGAGCGTATCCCTCAGCCTCCCATTGAAAAGAAGGTCAATATCAGCTTCTGGGACGGCATGACAGGAGTGCTTTATAACAAATACAGATGGATAAACAACATCGTTAGCCTGCTTGACTCCCTCGGAAACGGTATGCTTGCATTCACGACCATTCTGTATCTTTACACCTTCCGTCTGAGCGGACTTATTTACAGCCTGCTTGTTACTCTCGTTTCATTCTGCGGTACTCCGCCGGATTTCTTTACACCATATTTCCGCAAACGCTTTTCTTACCGTCAGGTCATGATATTCTATCAGCTCGTCAGAGCGGTCACAAATATCATCATTGTTATCTGCTATCTGCTCTTCGGCAATAATCTTCCCCTCTGCGGTACAATCAGCATCATTGCGCTGATGGTTGAGCAGGTTTGCTCCACGGTGCCGAAATCCATAAACAGCGATATGCAGGTTCAGATCAACGACTATCAGATGTATCTTTCAGGCGAAAGACTCGAAAGCTTTTCGGGTGTTTTCGGCTGGTTCACCGGACCCATAACAAATTTTGTAGGCCTTATCATCCCCCTGCTTCTTCTCAGATTCGGTTTCAACAGCAACTGGGATGTACTTTTCATTGATGAGTCAAGAACAAAGATCATCGTTATACCCATCATCATTGATATTATCGGCTATCTGCTTATGACGATACCTTATATTTTCTGGGATTATGATGATAAGAAGCAGCGTAAGGTCATTCAGGTGCTCAAACGGCGCGAGGAGGTCATGAAGGCCGCCGAAGCAGCCGAAGAAGCTGAAGCGGAAAGCGAGGTGTCCGAAAATGCGTAAAAACAAAGAAAAGAAAGATCTCATGCTTGAAGCGGAGCTTTCGGATGAAGTGCTCAATATCCCGGAGGATCAGATCTGGACTTATCGCATTGAGGGACTTCAGGCTCCGAGAATCGTTGATAAAAGCGTTAAGGCAAAAACCAAGGCGGCAATCATCATCGTTCTCATTTTTGCCATTGCGCTTTCGGTATTCTTCAGCATATACGCCCTCACAAATGAAGAATTTGACTGCAAGCAGACCGGAGACGGATGGAAATTCGTCAAATATTCGAACCCCGGTCAGGTGACCGAGGTCAATGTTGATTATGCTTTCGGAGATAAAAGCAAGCCCATAACCGAGATTTATGAATACGCATTCAACTGTGATGAAAAAATCGAAACGATAAACATCGGCAAAGATGTTAAAAAAATTGACGGCAAAAGCTTTTACAGCTGCTGGAATCTCGAAAATGTTTTTGTTGACAAGGAAAACCGGTATTACTGTGACATTGACGGAGTTCTTTACAATAAAGACAAGACGGAGATAATTTATTATCCGAGTGCTCATAATCTTTATCTTACCCGTAAGGCGGGCTATAAGCTTGATTTCCCCGAAAACGGAAGTATCACAAATGACGATTTCTGCTCTGCCGTCAGACTTTTAAGTGAATGCGTTGACGGTAAAAAGGATATTTCTGCCTTGACCGGAGATGATAAAACTCTTGTTGAAAAGTTCAACAAGCTGACAGGCGTTACCGACTACGAAAAATTCATTTCCGATTATAACACTTCGGTGGGCACTTATATTCTCCCGAAAACCGTTACCGAAATTGGTAAGCTTGCTTTTGCTTATTCTGACATAACCGAAATCTATATGCCCGAGGGCGTAAAAAGCATCGGTACACTCGGCTTTTTCAAAGCGGAAAAGCTGAAAGAAATATACACCTATATTCCCGGGGATGAACCGGATACGGAAAAGCCCGGTAAAGCTTACCGCTCATTACCCGACGGGCTTGAATTTATCGGCTCCGATGCTTTTACTTATGACAGAGGCATAACCTATATGTTTGTTCCCGCATCAGTTAAGCAGATTGACCATCACGCTTTCTATAACATGGCGTTCAAATCGGGAGATGTGATTGAAGGTCTTGCAATGGTGAATGCAGAGCTTTCGGAGGACAGCTTCAAAGAAAACACAAAAACAGGGGATTCCTGGCTTCCGAAGATAGATGCCGGACTTTTTGAAAAGAATGTGGATGTCGTTTATTCCTCGGAAAGAAAATGATTTGTCTTGATTTTTAATATAAAAAGTAGTATAATCCTAAAGATAAAAGAATTTTTTTACAGATAGAAGGTTATTTTATGTCCTACAATGAATTTGCCGGTGTTTATTCACTTCTTCTTACTCCTTTTAATGAGGACAGAAGTGTTGATTACAAAGCTTATGAGGAATATGTTTCCTGGCAGGCCGCTTTTAAGCCTCAGCATCTTTTCGCTGTCTGCGGTTCCTCTGAAATGATGGAGCTCACAAGAGAGGAAAGAATCAAATGCGCCGGTCTTGCCGTTAAGAATTCAAACGGTGTTCCCGTTTTTGCAACCGCAAACCTTGAGGCAAAGCATGAGGATGAGCTTGAAGAAATGAAGGCTCTTGAGCAGCAGGGTGTAACAGGTCTTGTTTTCGTTTCAAAGGGTATGTGCGACAGACCCGAAGAACAGTATGATTATCTTACCGAGCTTGCTTCTCACACAGAGCTGCCCATTATTCTTTATGAGTTCCCCGGTATGAAGCCTCATCTTATGGATGCAGAGGTTTACGGTAAGCTTGCCGCAACAGGCAAATTCAAAGGCATTAAAGACACGACCTGCCTTCTTACCGAGATAGAAAAGAAGATTGCCGTTCAGGGCGATTCAAATGTACTTCAGGCAAATATGCCCTTCCTTTATGATTCCTATGTTGCAGGTGCAAGAGGCGTTATAGCAACTCCCACCTCCTGCGGTGCAGACCTTTTTGTAAAGATGTGGGATGAATGGGTAAAGGGCGACAAGGAAGCCGCAGAAAAGACCTATTTCCAGATTATCAATCTTGACAACGCCATTGACTCCGGCTTCAACGCCAGTGCAAAGTATCTCTGCAAGCTCAGAGGCGTAAATATGAATTGGTACACAAGAGGCAGTCATAACCTCAGCCCCGCAAGAATGAGATCAATCAAGGCTTATTATGACTGGGCAACCTCAGAGGGAATACTCAAAAAATAATTCCTGCAAATAAACTTCTCCGGGAGAAAGATATATGAAAAAATTAAGTGCAAATGTTTGCGCCATAACCCATGCGGGCAGAGTGCGCAGAGAAAACGAAGATAATTACAGCCTTAACGGCAGACTCACATCTTCCGGCGCTCTTAAAAAGGGCAGTGCCTATGTTCAGAAGATGACAGAGCCTTTCCATGTAGCTGTTTGTGACGGTATGGGCGGCGAAAGCCACGGTGAGCTTGCCTCCGGCATTGCCGTTGAAGCCATTGCAAAATATGCCCCCAACGTTTATGAAAGCGGTGAGGATTTCAGCTTTGCTGTTTCCAACTGCATTGATGAGGCAAACAGCAAAATCTGTGCCGAAATTCAGGCAAGAGGCGTTCGTATGGGTACCACCTTTGCAGCTGTTTATGCCGTAAAGGGTAAGGTTATCTGTGCCGGAATGGGTGACACCAGAATTTACCATTTCTCAAACGGTATTCTTGAGCAGGTCAGCTTTGACCACACTCACGCTCAGACAATCGTTGATGCCGGCGAAGTTGCTCAGTCCGATATAGGCACGATTCCCGATGCAAAAAGACTCACAAAGCATCTCGGCGTTTTCCCCGAGGAAGCCGATCTTGCACCCAATATCAGCGTAATTGATGATGTTGATAACGGCGACATAATCCTGCTTTGCAGTGACGGTCTTACTGATATGCTTTCCGACGATGAGATTTCCGCTGTTGTTTCCGGCGGAGAAAGTGCTCAGGATATTACCGGAAAGCTTGTACGCAAGGCTCTTGAAAAGGGCGGCAAAGACAATATTACCGTTGTTACCGCTTCCATGGAAGCAGAGGACACCGCAATATTCGTTCCCATAGCAGAAGCTATGGTAGGCGAAAAGGATGCTAATTACGAAGAGGAATACCGTAATTCCTTCGGAAATGTCAATCCCGAAGCTGGTGAAGCATCACCCTACGCCAATGCCGACGCCAGAGCTTATAAAAAGCCCGTGGATAAGATGAAGATTATCAAGATTGCCGCCATTGCCGTGGTTGCTCTTGCCGTTCTCGCCATAGCTGCGCTTATTATCAAAGCGACCATGGGTAAGAATAAGCCCGATGATGAGAGCTCAACATCATCCACTTCTCTTGACGATTATTACTATTATTATAACAGCACCACAGAATCCACAACATGGTTCAGTGAAACCGAGACCACAACGGAGAGCACCATTGAAAGCTCAACCGAGGAGTCAAGCACTGAGTCAACGGCTACCACAACTAAGAAGAACACCACAACAAGAAAAACAAGCACAACAAAATATAAACCCATTTCAACAACAAAACCCAATACTACAGTTCCGCCGTCACGCACAACCACTAAGCCTTCAACTACGAAGAGCACAACGAAGCCCTCAACAACAGAGTCAACAACGGCTTCGACTACCGAATCAACAACAGGTTCGACGGCTCCCACTAATCCGACTAATCCCACCAACCCCACCAATCCTACCGAGCCTTCAACTCCGACTGAGACTCAGCAGCAGATTACTGCAAACGGTGGAGAGCTTCTGTAATTAAAAAACAAAAAGCCTGCCGAAAAGGATGTAAATCCTCTTCGGCAGGTTTTTGTATTCACACTTGTTCTGCTTCCTTCTTTGCCTTATCAAGCTTTCTGTTTCTGAAATAAATTATGATTCCGAAAAGCACCATAAAGAAGTTGAGAAAATAAAAGAACCATACATAACCGGGTGTTACAGTGCCCTGAAACAGCTTTATGAATTTTGAGGCTATTCCGGCAATGTAACCGATGTCAATGAGAAAGTAAAACATTATGCTTGTGCCTTTTGCGGTTTTTGAACGCAGAAGCTTGATTATGTTTATGGGCCATGAAATGCCGAAGCATACTATCATGGCCGCTTCAAGAATATTTGCCATATAATAAAACTCCTTTGAATACAAAATAACGGCGGGATGAATCGGCTTCACCCCGCCTTGATTATTATTCCATTGTTTCTTCTTCGGGGGCTTTCTTTGACTTTGATTCCGACTTTTCAATGAGAATGAGAAGCAGGCACCAGAGAGCCGCAAGAAGAATGAAGAGTGCGCAGACAAGAATTGCATTGTTGATTGCAAAGCTTATGATGCCGCCGAGAAGGGGAATGTAGAAGGTTACCGAGCCGAGACATTCGGTGCTGTCGTAATTTACGCCCATATTGTTGTATCCGGTCGGGTCTGAAAGAATGAACTGAGCTGTGTCACCGACTATTGTAACATTCTGAACATTGAAAACATCACAGCCGTCGCCGCTTACTGAGGGATATGCAACAAAATCGTTATAGGCATATTCGTTGGCGGGAAGCTTTTTGGCAATAACAAGGTCGCCTTTGGAAAGACCCATTTTTTCGATGTCCTGAGAAACCGTGTTGAAGGTGATGCCTGCGATATTTGAGCCCTTGTTGTCAAGGAAAACAGAAATAAAGCAGCCGATTATAAACACAACAACGGTAAGAACAAGAAGAATTATGGAAACGATTTTTCCTGCAAGAGCACCCTTGCTCTTTTTCTTCTTTTTCTCTTTGGAATCAGTGAGCTCGGAAAGATCAATACCGTTATTCATTGATTCTGATGCATAAAGACCGCTGATGTTTACTGCCGGGGCAGCAGGTGCGGGTTCTTCTTCAACAGGCAATATTTCTATTTCTTTAATGGGCTCATCCTTTGCCATTTCGGGAATAAGATTCTCGCGTGGCTGAACGGGAGCCGCCTTTACCTGCTTTGCGACAAATTCGGAGTCGAATTCATCGGGGCTTTTAAGTTTGAATTCATCCATGTTACAGAACTGCCTTTCTGATGTTTTTACTGAAGCTTGGATTTGAGAATTTCAGCTTCTTCATTGAGAGCGGAAAGGAGAACGCTGATTTTTTCTGCGCTTTCGAGAGCCTCTGCACTTGAAACGGGGGCTGCCTGCTCAGCTTCGGCTGCGGGAGCTTCTGCTGCTGCGGGGGCCTTTTCTGCGTTTGCTTTGAGAGCTTCGTTTTCATCCTTGAGAACGCGGCAGATTTTCTTGAGCTTTTCGTTGTTTGCTTCTGTTGCCTTTGCGTAATCAAAAACTTTTTTGTACTCTGCCTTGAGAGTTGTAATATACTTTTCAACAGCTTCACAGCTATAACCCTGAGCTTCGATGCTGAATAATTCCTTGCTTTCCATAAATGAACATCCTTTCGTCATTTTATTCTTTTTTATATTAACACACAAAGTCACAAATTACAATATCCAAAATTAAAAAAACATCATATCAATTTTGAACTTTTCGTGAATTGTATTGACAGCGAATAAAAAAGGTGCTATTGTATAACTGTGCTATCACGGATAGCACAGTTATACCGCAAAGGAGATGATTGCATTGATAATCGCCGATAAACAGAGCAGGGTTCCTGTTTACGAGCAGATTAAAAACCAGATAATCACTTATATAAGACTCGGTGTCTATCCTGCCGACTCAAAGCTTCCGTCAATACGCAGTGTGTCGTCGGAAACGGGTGTCAATATCAACACCGTAAAGCGTGCTTTTGCCGAGCTTGAGCTCAGCGGCATGATATATACGGTACCGGGTACTGGCAGTTTTGTCAGCAGTGATGCAGTGGAAAATACGGTTGTTACGGATAAAATAAAAAGAAATATCCGTGATATTCTTGAAACTGCAAAGTCGCTGGGCGTAACTCAGAAAGAAATAATCGAAATAACCGAAAATGTTTACGGGGAGGAAAATGAATGATAACCGTAAAGAATGTAACAAAAAAATTCGGTGATTTTACTGCCATTGAAAATATGAGCTTTGAGGTGGAAAAAGGCTCTGTTTACGGCCTTGTCGGTTATAACGGAGCAGGCAAAACCACCTTACTCAAAACCATTGCCGGCGTTTACAGACCTGACGGCGGAGAAACCCTGATTGACGGTAAAAACACCTTTACCAATCCCGATGTAAGAAAAAAGATGTTTTTTGTGCCCGATGATATTTATTTTGAGCCATACAGTACAATCAAAAAAATGGCGGCATTTTATGCAGGCTATTATCCGGATTTCAGCTATGAAACCCTTGACAAGCTTTGCTCGGTTTTCGGCCTTGACAAAAATGCAAAGCTCAATTCTTTTTCAAAGGGAATGCAGAGACAGGCGGAGATGATACTCGGTATGTCAACTTTGCCGGATATACTGCTTCTTGATGAATCCTTTGACGGACTTGACCCCGCAAAAAGAAATGTAATGAATAATATGATTGTTGATTATGTTGCGGAAAAGGATGCATCCGTCATAATTTCCACACATAACCTTCACGAGATTTCCGATATCTGCGACCATGTTGCGCTTATCAACGGCAAAAAAATCGCTCTTGACTGCAGTGTTGATGATGTAAGCACCAACAGATGCAAATTCAGAGTTGTGTTTTCTGAGGATAAGACCGAAGCGGATTTTGCTTCATTCAATGTAAAAAGTCTTAAGCTTGACGGAAAAATCGTAACTGTTTCCCTTACGGGCTCTCAGGAGGAAAACGAAGCAAAGCTGAAAGAAATGTCGCCTTTGCTTATTGAAAAGTTCCCGCTGACCCTTGAAGAAATATTCCTTGAAGAAATGGAGGGTTCGGACTATGACTTCAAAGAAATCTTTGCATAATCCTTTCGGCTTTACTCTTATAAGATCGTATTTCGGCAGATTTGCCGTTTCGTGCATTGCAACCGCTGTTTACCTTTTCTTTTTCAGTGAAATATTCAGTACGGCTTCCGCTTATAAATCACTGACTGAAGCTAAGGATTATGAAACGGCAAATGCAATTATTGACGGCTGCAAATTTATTATTTACCGCGATGCATACGAAGGTATGCTTGCAACCCTTGTCAGTATGTTAGTAATTGCGGTTTCGATTATTCTCGCATTCTCGCTGTTTTCGTTTATGATGACAAAAAATGCCACCAATGTTTATTACAGTATCGGTATGCCGAGAAACGCTCTGTTTGCCTCTAAATATCTGTCGGGCATAATTCTTCTGAGCCTTCCCGTGATTTTTACATTGCTTATTGTTTGCATTAAAAATGTCACTTTCCTCGGCAACAGCAGTGAACTGTGGATTTGCGCCTCTTACATTGCTCTCAGATTTATTGCCACATCCGCTTATTATTTCACGGTAACGGTAATCGTTATGGTGCTTTTGGGCTCGTTTCTTGAAAGTATATTTATGACGATAGTTTGCGTTGCCGCTCCTGCCGTTTTGTCGGCGGCATTCCCTCAGCTTGTGAGCGCACTCAATATATGCACACCGTTTATGAGCTCGGATACAACAAATTATATAACGAATGTGAATTTTGCAGGCGAAGAAATAAAGGATATGAGCTTTAAGCTTTTTGAGTCCATAGATTATTTTATGCCTGCCAACGGAGAATTTCTCGTTAAATACGGTGAGCACAATGTCAATGGTGATGCTTATCTTCCTTTTTCTCTTCCTTCCTTCAAGGGTATAATCATTTTTATGGCGATTATAGCAGCTCTCGCTGTTATTGCCGGCAGACTGCATTATATGAGAAAGACCGAAAAAGCAGGCTTTATGGGCTCAAGTCCGGTTCTTTTCGGCTTTGTCACCGTTGTTTTAAGCCTTGTATTTACGGCTTTTTGCGGTTATTTATTACCGGAATCCGAATTTACATTTACCGCTAAGAAATTCCTGCTTCTCGCAATATGGATTGCCTCAACCGTATTTTTCTATACATTTTTGAGCCTTGTTTTCGTAAGGTCAAAAATGATGTTCAAAAAGCGTTTACCGCACCTTCTTATTGAATGCGGTGTTGCCCTTTGCCTTTTCCTGATACTCGGCTTCGGTGTCGGTGCAAGAATGAAAAAACTGCCCGAAATTGATGAGATTCAGAGTGCCGCAGTTACGGTGAACGGGGCAAGCTTTTATGATGACAGCGAATCGATTTATGAGCATATGGGCTTATATGACAAAGGCATTTACCGTATTGATATAAACACAAATGTGGGAAATGAAACTCAGACCGTTGTGCCCGGCTTCACGGATGAAAATGACCTTAAAGCAATAATCGAAGCAAATTCAATTTTGAATTTTTGGGACGATGGAAATTATGACCCGTATACGGCATATTCCAATATCCCGGTAAGCTTCATCTATACACTTAAAAACGGCAAAACGGTAAAAAGGTTTTACCGCTCTTCGGGTTTGGATGCAGCTCTCACACTTTCCACGCTTCTGAAGAGTGAAAATTACATAAACATTTATGCCGATATGTTTGAAAATTTACTGGATACTCATACCGAAAACTACGGTTATATGGGTGAATATCACTGTGATGCAGCATTTGCCTCATCGAATATGACATCCGTTACGCAGCTTTCAACGGAAAACTCAAAGAAATGGTCTGACGAACTGATAAAGGCGGTTGCCTCGGATATGAGAGAGGGTACAATGCCTTTCAACTACAAGAGCGACAGTGAATTACTGGGTTATATCTTGTTTGAATACAATGACGGCACATACACTTATGAAGAAAATATTGATATGGCTAATTCCGATTGGGTGCCTTCCTTTATAAGCAGTCATCCCGTTCCGGTTTATGCTGATATGAAAAACACCGCCGCAGTGATTGAAAAATATGACCTCGGTCAATATCTTGAAAATACTTCTTCTCCCGTCAAAGTAATGCATTGCAGGTATTCTCCGCCCGAATACATGGAAACAATCGGTAATTTCAGTATGACAGATCTGTTTTGCGGTCAGTGTTATTTACCCGATAACAAGTCCGGTGAGGGTTACTACGGTGAATACGGAGATGTTCAGCAGCAGACCCCGGATGTTCTCAGCCCGGAGGCAATGCCGAAAAATTCCGTAACCGTTACGGATAAGGCAGAGATTGATAAGGTCATGAAAAATTTCCGTATGCTGAAAACCGGTAGAGCGGATAATACTTACGCACAGGTCACCTACGATAACGGTGTTGTAGTTTACGGCTTTTTGAATGATTGAACATAATTTATTATTGTATGTCCGGGCAGTCATTGCGGCTGCCCGGATATTTTACGGTTTGCATAATATATGTTGAAAAATCATTTCCGGTATGTTAAAATCTAAAAAAATGCAAAGCGGTGATTTTATGGCATACATAAGAGATAAAAAAGAAGAACGCACCGGATATCAGAACGGTTCTCCCTTTGAGCCCGTGATTGATACCCAGTGCGATTTTGTTATGGTTTACCGTCTTGACGAAAGCTCTGCCGAAAGAGTAAAGGCTTATAAGGATAAAGGCTATGTCGTTCATTTTATGACGGGTATTTCCTGGGGTCACTATCTTGAATACCTTGACGGTGATTTTGACGGCAGACAGCACTGGGACGAGGTTCAGGAGGATAGATACGGCAATCAGATTATCCACGGCCCCAAGGTTCCTTATATGGTTCCCACCGTGGCTTTTGCGGATTTTCTTTCCGTAAAGCTCCGTGAAATCGTTGATATGGGCGTGGAAGCTATCCATGTTGAAGAGCCGGAATTCTGGGACAGAGCAGGTTATTCACCTGCCTTTAAGCGTGAATATGAGCTTTATTACCGTACTCCCTGGGTCGCCCCTCACGAGAGTGCCGACGCAAAATATAAATGCTCACGCCTTAAGGCCTATCTTTTCACCCGTACCATTGACAGACTCAGCTCGTCACTTAAGGAATACGCAAAAATCAAGTACGGCAAAGACCTTCGTTTCTATGTTCCGACTCATTCTCTGCTTAATTATACTCAGTGGAAAATAGTCAGCCCCGAAGGCAAGCTTGCGGATATTCCCGGTGTTGACGGCTGTATCGCTCAGGTATGGACGGGAACATCAAGAGAAAAGAACTGGTATAACGGAGTTTATGCCGAGCGTACCTTTGAAACGGCATATCTTGAATACGGTGTAATGCAGGAGCTTGTAAAGGGAACAGGCAGAAAAATGTGGTTCCTTCATGACCCCATTGAGGATAATCCCATTTTTGACTGGGATGATTACAGAAAGAATTACTTTATGATAGTCACTGCCTCGCTTATGCACCCGAAGGTAAACACTTACGAAATATGCCCATGGCCTTCAAGAGTTTTCCACGGTAAATATCCCAAGGATTCGGCAGATGCGATTTCCATTCCCGACGATTACAGAACCATTCTGAATAACACCTTCAATACTCTCGGTACCATTGAAAATGAAGAGTCAAAGGGACTGCGTACAGGCATTCTTACAGGCGATTGTCAGCTTTATCAGAGAGCTTACCCCGACTGTGAATTTTCCGAGCCTCCCGCAGAGGTGACGGGTACCGTGCTTATTGATTCCGATGAGCTTATCAACAATTTCAAAAACAAGCTTATTGCTTGCGGCGGCAATGACAGAGAGCTTATGCTGAAATTCATGGAAACAAACGCTCTGCCTGCATTTTACGGTCTTGCAATGCCGCTTCTGAAAAACGGTGTACCCGTAAGACCCGTTCTGCTCGACAATGTAAGAAGATACGCCGGATATCTTGATGATTATGATGTTCTTCTTATGAGCTATGAATATATGAAGCCCGAGTTCCCCGATGTAAATGCTGCCATTGCCGAATGGGTAAAGCAGGGCGGTACACTCATTTATGTGGGCAACGGCTTTGACCCCTTCAACCGCATTGAAAGCTGGTGGACGGGTAAATATGACACTCCCGCAGAGCATCTTTTTGAAATGTTGGGTGTTGCTCCCGAAAATGATAAGGAAATTTTTGCCTGCGGTAAAGGCACTGTGGGTATATGGAAAGAAAACCCCGCAAAATTCACATTTTCTGCCGAGGCATCCTCTGCCGTTCGTGATTTCTTTGCAGAGGTTCTTGATAAGAGCGGGCTTGAAGCTTCTTTCGGCAACAGCATAACCGTAAGAAGAGGAGATTATATTATCTCGGCTGTTTTTGATGAGAATGAAGACGAAACCCCCGCAAGCTTCAAGGGCGTTTTTGCGGATATGTTTGCAAGGGATTTCAAGGTCATTACCGAAAAGACGGTGAAGCCGGGGGAAAACACCTTACTGCTTGACCTTGATACCTATAAGGATAATATTATCGGTACTTCCTGCCGTGTTGAAAAGTTCGAGCTTACCGGAAACGGTGCAAAAATCACGGTTTACGGTCCCGATGAGCTGAACGCCTGCCTTCGTGTCCGCGTTCCGTTTGAGGTTGAAAAAGTTTTTGCCGACGGAAAAGAATGTTATTTTGAGAGCGAAAACATCGGTAATACCGTTCTTGTCTGCTTTGAGAGTAAGGGCAAGCGCATCGAAATTGATATTGACAAAAAGGAAAATTGACGAGAATGAATGCTTTTTCTTTTGTTGTTAAAGATTTACTGAAAATAAAAGAATGTAAAAATACGAAATATACGGGTGTTCCGTTTACAAAAAACGAACAGCCTGCAGTTATCGGAAAGCCGTCTGACAGAGATTTTGTAATATTGAATATCACGGATATTCATTTATCCGATTATGATTACCGTCTGTTTACGGGTATTCAGGCTGTCAGAACCGTCAGAAAGCTTGTTAAGGATGTGAAGCCCGATCTTATCACCGTTACGGGTGATACCGTTTGTGCCAAATCGTCAAGAAATTATATTGTTTATTTTGTTTCGGTAATGGACAGCTTCGGCATTCCCTGGGCTCCCGTATTCGGCAATCATGAGGATGAGTCGAATTGCGACAAAAATTACCTTGCCCGTGCGATGATGTCATCAAAAACCTGCCTTATGCAGGGCGGTGACCCCGAAATGGGCGTAGGAAACTATATTGTCAGAATCGTAAATGAAAGCGGGAACACCGTTGAAACGATTTATATGACGGACAGCGGTCACAGTCAGCCCAATGAAAAGGTAATGAAATGGCTGCTTGACAATGCCGATGAAGGCACAGCGGAATCCGTTATTATGATGCACATTCCTCTGCCGGATTATCAGTATGCTTATGAGGCAGCCTTTGACAGCGAAAAAAACTGCTGGCGTGACGGCTTCGAAGCCTTCGGTGAGCAGCACGAAAGAGTTTGCTGTGAAAGGGATAAAGACGGAAATCCGGTGGACAGAGGCTTTTTTGAAAATGCAAAAAAGCTGCCAAATCTTCACCATATATTCTGCGGCCACGAGCATCTGAATAACTGGTCGATATTCTGGAAGGGAGTAAGACTTACTTATACCCTGAAGGTCGGTAAGGGCTCCGGCTTCAGATGGCAGTTCAACGGCGGTACGGTTATTACGGTAGGGGATAACGGTATTTCATCAATAGCACACAGAACCTTACGAAACGGCAGATTCGTAAATATCGAATATAAGGAGATAAATCAAAATGTCTGATCTTTATTCTTCAATCTGTATTTCAAGTGTTAAATCCACAATCCTTTCACTTATGGGTATGGAGCCGACAGATGGCAATGAGAAAGTCAATCCTCTTGTCAAAGCTCTCGCAAACGGTAAAAAAATTGACAGAGCGGTTATTTTCAATCCCGATGCCGTCGCACTCTGGGTTTATCAGAAATATACCGAAAAGTTTGCGGCTGCTGCCGTTGATTCGGATATTGCCGTTCCCATGCTGTCGGTAATGCCGAGCGTTACTCCCGTTTGCTTTGCTTCAATGTACACGGGCGTTATGCCGGAAAAGCACGGCATTCGCAGATATGAAAAGCCCGTTCTTAAGGAAGAAACGGTTTTTGACAGATTACTTGCCGACGGTAAGAAATGCGCCATAGTTTCCAGTGAAGGCGACAGCATTTCCAAAATATTCCTTGAAAGAAATATGGATTATTTCATTTACGGCGGCGATGATGAAATTGAAAAGATAGATGAAAAGGCTTTGGAGCTTATCGAAAATTCCGATTATGACCTGATTGTAATTTACAACGGCAATTATGACGGATTTATGCATAAATTCGGCCCCGAGTCACCGGAAGCTCTCAGCCGCCTTGAAATGAATGTGGCGTTTTATGATAAAATGGTAAAAACAATCAAGAGCAGCGACAATGGCCGCACCACTTTTTACGGCTTCTGTCCCGACCACGGCTGTCACGAAATTGACGGCGGCTGCGGCTCTCACGGCCTTGATATGCAGGAAGATATGAATGTTATCCATTTTTACGGCATAACAAATAAATTTGAGGAGAAATAATAATGAAAAAACTTGTGTCGGCTGTTCTTGTTATTCTGATGATTTTGTCATTCTGTGCCTGCGGTAAATCGGAAAATACCGAAAAAACCGAATCGGAGCTCTGGAATGATGCTGTCGTAACCGAGGATAAAGAGTACGGTCAGGGAGAAAAAACAATAACATTAAAGGTCGTTGCCGAAGATAAATCCGTAGTTCTTACGGTCAGAACCGATGCTGATTTTCTCGGCCGGGCTTTGCTTGACAATGAAATCATTGACGGAGATATGGGCGAATACGGTATGTATATCAAATATGTCAACGGTATGAGGGCTGATTATGACCTTGACGGTGCCTATTGGGCTCTTACCAAAAACGGCGAAATGCTCAGCACCGGTGCTGACCAGGTTGAAATAAGTGACGGAGAGAGCTATGAATTCACCTACACAAAGTGAAAATAAAAAGACCTCGGCTAAGGTCTATGAAATGACGGTTTTCGCCATGCTCGGTACGATAATGCTCTGCTCAAAGTTCCTTATGGAAGCTTTGCCGAACATACATCTTCTGGGTATGCTTACAATGACATATACCGTGGTTTATCGGAAAAAAGCGTTGATTCCGATTTATGTTTATGTAATGCTGAACGGTATTTTTGCCGGGTTTTCGCTTTGGTGGATTCCTTATCTGTATATCTGGACTTTGCTTTGGGGTGCAACAATGCTGCTGCCGAAAAACATGAGCAAAAAGGCCTGTATGATTGTTTATCCTGTTGTCTGTGCCCTTCACGGCATACTTTTCGGTGTGCTTTATGCTCCTGCGCAGGCTGTAATGTTCCACCTTGATTTCAAAGGGATGCTCACGTGGATAGCGGCAGGCTTTCCTTTTGATGCCATACATTGTGCGGGAAATTTCGTGCTCGGTTTCGGAATTTATCCTCTTGCTCAGCTCCTTAAAAAGCTCAACAGAATGGGCTCAAAACTTTTACAGTGAGGTTTGCAATGAATATTTTTGAACTTGATAAGCTTGATAAAGCAGAAGCGGAATACTGGGTAAAAGAAATGGCAAAAACCGATTGGGATGCCGGCGGCTGGCTTGCCGATTTATCCGCAAATAATGAGATTGAAAGTACCTTCGGCAAAGGCTCAAAGGTGTTGCTTCTCACTCAGGATAAAAGTCTTATGTCCTTTTGCACACTTGCCGTTCAGGATGAAATTGACGATATGTCAATGACTCCGTGGATAGGCTTCGTTTATACTTTTCCGGCTTTCCGTGGCAGAAGGTGTGCGGGCGAGCTTATTGAATATGCCCTGGATGACGCAAAGAAAAACGGCGCGCAAAGGGTTTATGTTTCCTCCGAGGAAATCGGGCTTTATGAGAAATACGGCTTCACTTATCTTAAAAATATGAATTCCGTTCACGGCTATATCACAAGAATTTATTATAAGGATATATAAAATTACGGCAGTTTCACCTGTTTACGATGAAACTGCCGTTTTTAATTTGTTTTATTTTATAAACTTAAGCGTCAGAGAATTCATTACATCTTTCTCAAACTCATTGGCGGTCATGTTGCCTGCGCCGCCGTCGTATGCAGAGTTCTTCATATATACGGCTGCGATTTTATTGGTTGGGTCAATCCAGAAATGACTGCCGTAAGCTCCGCTCCAGCCGAAGGCACCTTTGGGTAAGGTGTTGCCCGTTCCCGTGATAACTCTTACTCCGAGACCCCATTTCTGGTCGCCCGGCATAATTGTGTTGTCAACAACGGGTGTTCTCATAAGCTCAACCGCTTTTTCCGACATGATAACGGTTCCGTCGGGTGCCTTGCCGTTATTGAGAAGCATTTGAGCAAATTTCATATAATCGTCTGCCGTTGATGCAAGAGCGGCACCTGCGGCGTGATAGGTGGCGGGGAAGCCGCCGAAAACACAGCCGTCTGCCGTCGGGGAGTCAACGACTTTTCCGTCCTTAAGGTCGTGAACCTTGACAAAGCGTGACCATTGTTCATCGGTCGGCTCAAAGGTTGTGTCCTTCATACCGAGCTTATCAAATATATTTACCTTAAGATATTCGGAAAATTCAAGGCCGCTTACATTTTCGATCATGGCGGCGGCAACATCAAATGCACCTGTGCTGTATTCCTGCTTTGTGCCCGGCTCAAAATGAAGGGGCTGTTCCGCAAGATGTTCCATTGCTTTCTGAACGGTGCAGCTTTTAAGGGCATCTCCGCTCAGAGAAACATCACCTATACCGCTTGTGTGTGAAACAAGCTGGTAAACCTTAATGCTGTTTTTTGCCTTTTCTCCCGATTGAAGATACATTTCTCCGAACTGAGGCAGATAATCCGCAACATCGGCGTTAATATCAATGCTGCCTCTGTCGTACTCAATAAGTAAAGCAACTGCGGTTACGGGCTTTGTCATGGACGCAATGCGGTACATGGCATTGTCGGTAAGCGCTTCTCCGGCGGCATTGCTGCTGCCGAAAACCTTGTTGAATACGGTTTCGTCAGCCTGATTTACGATTATATGAGCGCCCATAAGCTTGCCGGATGCAAGTCTTGCCTGCTGTGATGAAGAAATGTTTGCGTCAAGCTTTTCTTCGCTGAGTCTGAATGCTTTCATTTCCGTTTCAACTCCGAAAAAAGACAGTATGGAAATCAAAAGGCTCATAATAAATGAAATGAATTTTACCATATTATCACCCTGATTTTATTTCTTATTTTGCCATTTTTGCAAGGTCACGGTAGTTTATGAGTTTAATTCCGTGAGCCTCAATGTGCTGTCTTGTTGCCGGGTCGCTGAGAAGCTTGTATTCCCATACTCTGCGGTGCCAGTTGCCCGTGATTGCCTTGAGCTCGTCTGTTTCTGCCGAGGGGTGCATATAAGTTTCGGTTACACCGTTGGGGAACGACTCATAAAGAGCGTAAATGTAATCACGGAAAATTTCATAGGTCGGCAGGTCCTTGCCGTCCCATTCGTTGGGAATAAGATAGTCGGGAAGAGCAACGCCTTTTGCATCTGCATAACCGATAATCTGAGAATATGCACTGCTGATTGTGTCATTGTCAACCTTTATGTCAAGCATGGTGTTGTCCGTCTGTTCTGCGGGAAGGTATCTGGGAAGACGGAAAGGAAGACCGTAATCTGAACAAATATCGAGAGTTTTGATAAGCAGCTCAAAGCGGCCTGTTTCAATGCCGTAAACGGAACCCATGTGGTTGTCAAGATGAGAGGGAGTAAGGCCGAATTTCTTTGAAAGCTCAACCTGAGCGCGAAGCTCTGCCTCAAGCTCGTTTATATCTGCGTTCTTTTCAACCTGAACGCTTTCGTGCCACATAAAGCCTTCTTCGTCACGAAGAGAACCGGTGTTTGAATGATTAACGGGAGCCCAGCGGTAGCTGCCCCATTCGCTCGTTAATGTAAGATGAGTTCCGATTGCAAACTGAGGATTTTCTTTTGCAAAACGGCAGGCTGATTTTGCCCAGGGGCAGGGGGTCATTACAGTTGATGATGTAAGTGAGCTTTTTTCATTTTTGAAAAGGTCTGTAACTGCGGCGACTGAGGCGGCGCACATTCCGAAATCGTCGGCGTTGATAATAAGGTATCTGTCTGACATATTTTTTGCTCCTTTATATTAATTTATTTAATTGACCATTTCTGCTGCATGATTACTGCGGGTGAATCCTTATCGGGGTGAGCATAGAACACGGTGAGCAGTGTTCCGTCGTCAAGCTCAATTGTTGCGGGGTAGCCGAGGTCGGAGGAAACATCGTTCTTACAGATTATATTGTCCGTGTCCCAGGTTTTTCCGCCGTCGGTGCTGAACATTGCCCTGATGCCGTAAGGCTTTTCACGGTAGCCGTAAACGGAAATCAGTACACCCGAGGAATGAGGTATCAGATGAGCGGGAGCGCCGCCGTGAGGGGGCAGTATCTGCTCCGGAACAGACCATGTTTTGCCGCCGTCTTCTGATATGCTCTGATATGTTGAAAAATCATTGTCCGCTCTGATGTGACAGACAAGCGTTCCGTCATCAAGCTCGACCGTGTGCGGCTCGCAGGCCTGAACACCGTCAATATCGGGGATTTTTCCGATATGTTCAAGGCTGCCGTCCGGGTTGATTTTCAGACATTTTACTCCCTGTTCACCTTTATAGAAGCTGTTGTATTCGCTGAAAACTCTTCCGATCCAGATTACGCTGCCGTTCTTAAGACAAAGGGGACCGTGAGGAGAGGTGACGGGAGATTTATATATTTTTCCGAAAGTTGTTCCGTTGTCAAAGCTTATTCTGAATTCGGAGCCGAGGGCTTCTTTTTCTTCCTCGTCGCTTACCGAGTCAAGGTAAGATGTGATATATGTGTTGTCGGGGCTGCAGCTTCTCTGAAAAGCTCTTGTATTGTTGAAGGAGGTGACAATTACTCCGCTTTCTCCGAAAGGGGTTATTCCGGCATCTCTGTCATCAAGCACGGTATCAATTACGGGAGCCGGAGCGGAATAGGTCTCACCGTTATCATCACTGTAACTGATAACTGCCTTGCCGAAGGGGCAGACATGCTCAAGCCTGAAGCCGGAGCATACAACGGCTATCCTGCCGTTCTGAAGACGGGCGATGCTGGGCCAGCCGAAATAATTGTGATGAGAAGAGGGGTTGCTTATAATTACCTTCGGCTCGCCGTACAGATTAATTTTCAAGGCAAATCACTCCGTAAATTATGATTTTATATTATATCATAGTTATAATGTTTACTGCAACAAAAATGTAAAAAAACAGAGAGATGCATTGAAATCTCTCTGTTGATTTTTTACATATGCTTTGTACGAATGATTTTGAGTGTTGTGGTCTTTTCAAATTCTTCGTCGCGGATTTTTAATTTTGTGGCACGCTTGAAAGCAGGCAGAGTATCATTAACCTTATCAACCTCTGCTTTAAGGCGTTCACGGGCATCGGGATAATACTGTTCGTCAAGGAAGAATTCGGCAACAATGCGGTCATCCTCCTGATAAACAAGAACCTCCTGAACGAACTCAATGCCTCTGAGCTTGTCTTCGATTTCTTCGGGGGAAACATTCTTGCCGTTTGAAAGAACGATAAGGTTCTTTTTGCGTCCGCGGAAGAAAAGGAAACCGTCTTCGTCAATGTAACCGTAGTCACCGGTTCTGAACCATTCACCGTCAAATACTTCGGCAGTTGCTTCGGGGTCGTCGTAATAACCCTTCATGACATTGGTACCCTTGACGCAGATTTCACCGACGTTTTCATCATCGGGATAAAGAATTTTAATTTCATTGCAGGGCAGAGCTTTGCCGACCGAGCCCGGCTTGAAATCATAAAGACTGTTTACGGTAACTGCGGGTGAGCATTCCGTAAGGCCGTAACCCGTAAGAATCTGAATGCCGAAATCGTACATTCCCTGCTCATATCTCGGGTCAACATAGGCACCGCCGCAGATGATGAATTCAAGCTCGCCGCCGAGATTGTCAATTATTGTCTTAAAGAAGGTGCGGCGCTTGTCAATGCCGAGCTTCATAAGACCTCTGCTTATTTTAAGTCCCTTCTGAAGCTTTGCATCCTGACCGGTTTTACGGGCAGTTCTCCAGATTTTATCATAAATCGTTTCAACTACAAGGGGAACGGATGCAAAGTTTGTGGGGTGATATTTTTTCATATCTCCCTGAAGGTCTTTGAGAGAATCGTTTATATATCCCCATTCGGAGAGGACAAAGCAGGCGAAAAGTGCGCTTACCCAGCAGAAGGTGTGGTTGAGGGGCAGGAAGCCCATGGCGTGAGAGCCGTTGTTGACGCTGCATGAAGCAACAACATCACTGGTGATATTATGGTGGGTAAGCATAACGCCTTTGCTCTTTCCCGTGGTGCCGGAGGTGTAGACAATGGCGGCAAGGTCTTCACCGTCAATTTTTGCGTCAAAAACTCTTCTGTCACCGGAGGCAATGGCTTTTCTGCCTTCTTCCTTGTAAGCGGGGAAATCGGAAATGCAGAAAAATGCTTTGACGGGGTTCTGAACATTATTCTTGAGTGCCTCAACAAAATGAGCTGTCTTTTTTGTGTAAACAACACCGTCACAGTCACAGCGGATTATCTGATCAATGATTTCATCATCGGTAAGCTTTATATCCATAGGTACGGTGATATTGCCGCCGACGAGTGTTGCGTAATAGGCACAAATCCATTCATAGGAGTTTTCCGCAAGAATGCAGATTTTCTTTTTTCCGTCAAGACCCTGAAGATAATAGTATTCGGCGAGAGCGGTCATTTCATCCCATGACTGGTTGAATGTACGCTCTTCCTCTTTCTTTTCGGAGTTGAGGAATATAAAATGGCGTTTGTCGCCGCCCTTTTTGATACCGTATTCGATAATCTGACGAAGGGTGGTAAAATCTTTGATTTCGGCAACTACCTTGGGGTCTGCCATTCCTTTTTTCAGCTTTGTGTTACTCATAGTTTACTCCCTTTTATTTTTCAAGGAATTTGATTATGTCACTTACGGTGTAAAAGGAAACAATGTCCTTATCCGAAATGGAAACACCGAATTCATCTTCCAGGGCAACAACCATATTGACAAGGTCAAATGAATTAAGACCGAGGTCTTTTCTGACATCTGAGGCTTCTGTTATTTCAGAAGGGTCAACATCCACATAATCAACAATGATTTCTTTAAGTTTTTCAAGCATCTGTTTTTCCTCCGCTCAAAGTCTGTCCCATATTTCACCTATGGTGATGTCGGGGTTGGTACAGCCCATTTTAAGAGCTTTTACCGTATTATCGTGCAGGGCGTTGATATGGTCCTGTGTAATGTTGTTTGTTCTGTAAAGATATGCAAATTTCAGCGAATTGTTTCTTGCGTCCTTCATTGTATAAGTATAAAGGGGCATAACATAATGGCCGATCGAATAGCTCGAGAAATCATAATCCCAGCCGTTCATTGTGTCTTTTTCAAGAGGGAACCAGGAGAACATCATGGTTGATGTTCCGTCGGCAAGAGAATAATGGAACACTTCGTTTTCTACATCTCTCCAGGCAGTGAAAGGGTAATCCTGATGTCTGAAAATAAGATGCTGAAGGTCCTGAAGCTTGCCGATAGCCTGCTCAAAGGTAAGGTCACGGTCAAGAACGATTCTCCAGGGCAGGGTGGAGGTCAGCGTTCCGCCGCAGCGCTTGTCTGAAAGCGTTTTGCGCCTTGTGCAGAGCGTGACAAAATATGTGTCTATAATTCCGTCGTTGACGGGAGCATTGAGCTTGGCAATGTAAAGACGCATACCGAGCTGAACAAGACATTCGGGAGAAACGCCGGATTTATCCATATAATCAAGGATTACATCCGCATCTTCTTTGGCAATGGGATGCTTGGAAAGATTTGCCTTGTCGTGAATGGGGTCAAAGCTTGCAAGCACACGAAGGTTCGGATTCTTTTTCTTCTGTCTTGCTTTGAGAAGAAGCTCGGGGCCGTGAACACCGTTGAATATGGGCTCACCGCCGTCGGTGAAGAATTTCTTGTAAAATTCCTTGTCCCTGCTTGTCTTTTCATCATTGTGAATGTAGTCAAGCTCTTTCTTAATTACATCCTTGAATGAAGCAAGGGGCTTCGGCATTTCGGTGTTTTGCTCGAGAGCATCATAAACGGCAAAAAGGTCATTGTAAAATACAAATACCGCCGCGGCATCCATAACCAAATGAGATACATTGATGTAAACGCCTTTTCTGCCGTCAGCACTCTTGAAAATTACAAAACGGAAAAGCTCGCCCTTCATGTGGTGGATGGTTGTCTGAGCATCCTTGCCGAGGAAAGCATCCTGCTCCTCCTGCGTTTTGAATTCAATAACGGGAATGTCATCAAGCTTGTATTCATCAAGGAAATACTGTATCTGCTTTCCGTGTTTCTTTTGGAAACGGATGCGCATACAGTCGTTTCTCTGAATTTCAATATTGATGGCCTTCTTCATAAGGTCATAGTCGAAATCCTTTTCAACGGTAACACAGGCGGGAATCTGAATGACCTGCTTGTGAAAAAAGCTGTATTTGAGCATGAAATTAATCATGTCCTGTGCGGGAGTCAGCTCAAAGTATTCGGTTTTATCGCTCATATCACTGTCTCCTTACGTTTTATTTTACCGCTGGCAGTTCTTTCAAGAGGCGTTTTGCGTATTCTGACCTCGGAAATTATATGTGAGGACTTTGCTACGGAGTTAAGTTGCCTGACAATGTAATTTATTGATTCTGTCGGGTCTTCTATTTTATTATCATTACAATAATCGTAATCGGGATATATTTCCGCAACTATTCTGTTGTTTTCACCGTAAACGAGAACTTCCGATACTATATCATAATCATTGAATTTCTTTTCAATGGCTTCCGGTGAAACATTTTCGCCGCTGGAAAGGATGATGAGGTTTTTAAGTCTTCCCGTAACAAAAAGCTCATTGTTCTCGTTGAGAATACCGATGTCGCCTGTGCGCAGCCAACCGTCTTCGGTGAACATGGCTTTGGTTTCCTCCGGCATCTTATAATAGCCGAGCATAAGAGATTTGCATTTTACCTGAATTTCTCCGCTGACTGTTCTTGCATCGGTAATGTCTATTACTTTTCCGACAGATTCCATAGAGCAGTCTTCGGAAGGAATTGTTATGCGGCAGCCTGCTTCGGTCATGCCGTAACCCTGCCTGAGGAAGATACCGAACTGTTCATATTCCACACAAAGTTCGGGAGGGAGATATGCACCGCCTGAAAAAATCCATCTGATGTTCTTTCCGTAGATTTCCTCTGCCGCCTGACGGGGTGTAAGTGACGGATTTCTGCTTTTGGTTGCTTTTATCATCCTGAGCAGTGTCTGGGCAATCATGGGAACGACTCTTATGACCTTCGGCTGAAACAGCTTGAGGTTTGAGGGCAGGTCACGCATATTGCCGTTGAGGGCAACGGTGACACCGTCCTTGAGATTTTTGATGTAGTCGCCCGAAAAGCAGAAAACATGGTGCATGGGCAGAACGGAAAGAGCAACCGCATCACAGTTTGAATAATCTATATAGTCATTGCACATAATATTGGCAACGAATGAAGTTGTGGAGTGCATAACACCTTTTTTGAGTCCTGTGGTACCCGAGGTGTAAATCATAAGAGCAAGCTCATCCTTGTCAACATCCTTGTCGGAAAGAGGAGCATAAGCAGAGTCGGAACCGAAACCTGAAAATATTGACGAAACCTTTTCTTTGTCGGAAATATTGAGAGCGGGGGCAATAAGCTTTATGCCGGAATCAATATTATTTATTTCTTCGTTCCAGAGATTATCGTGGATAATGAAATCCACATCTCCTCGTTCAAAAAGATTTGAAGCTTCGGCTGCGGAAATTTCCGGTGCAAAAGGTATAAGAACGTTTCCGCTTATCAGAACACCTGTTGCAAAAACAAGATACTCGTAAGTAGTTGCTCCGATTATCGCAATATGAAGTTTTTTGTCTGTAAGGCTTCTCAGATAACGGCAAACGGCAAGGCTGTCTTCCCTGACTTGAGTAAAGCTCTTTTCGGTAAGCTCTCCGTCTCTGAAATATTCGATAAATGTTTTTTTACCGAATTTTTCGGCGGAATTGTCAAGAATTTCTCTTACAGAAGGAACATAAAAATCTTTCATTCTTCGTTCTCCCTTCGGGCTTGCAGAACCCGAAATGACAAATCATTCCATAATTCCTGCGTATTTTATCACAAATAGGTTTTTGTACTCAATCAACAATTCGGTCCGTTTGTCTGTATTTTGCTTAAATCCGGTCTTGTTTTTTTAGGCAATTTTACCCGTATGCACAAATTCCGGCTTTTTTTTGTGCTTTTGAGAAATATTTCAGCGCTTTATATATAAAAAATAAAGCTGTTGAAAAGCAAAGAATGCTGTGTTATACTTTTGTCATATTATATGAGGAGGTATTCTTATGTTAAAGAGGTCTTTGGCGATTATTCTCACGGCGATAATGACGTTCTCCTTTTTCTCTCTGTGTGCGGGTGCGGAAAGCACCGGATATGTGATTACAAATCCTTATGCGGGTGTTGCGGAAATTCTCGCAAATGACGACAATCATTACAGAACAAATCTTCATACCCATTCGACAATCAGTGATGCTTCCGTTGATTATGCCGATATGATAAAAGGCTATTATGATGCGGATTTTGATATTCTCGGTTTTGCCGACCACGGTGTTATCGGTAAATACTGGAACGAACAGCCTACATTTGCCCCGGCTTTTGCTTACCAGTATATTATCGGCAAAAAGGTAACAAAGCTTACCGATGAGGAATATGAAGCCATTACGGGCGGTACCTATGCCTCCGAAACAAGAACCAAGGGCAGAGGTATGCAGTGTGTACCCGACGGCATTGAGCTTAATGAAGTAACCATGACCAAAAGTCATGTCAACGGTTATTTCAGCTCCTTCGGTAACAATGACCCCGGTCTTGAAAACGGTTATGAATATGCCGTAAAGAATGTTGACAAAGCGGGCGGTATTTCCGTTATCAATCATCCCGGTGACTGGCTTGACTCAAAGTATAATGAAGATGCTTCAAGAGACCCCGCAAATGTCCGTTATTTCGGAGATATTCTTAACACTTATGACAGCTGCCTCGGTATCGAAGTGCTCAACGGTGTTGACTCCCTTACTCATAATGACCGTATTCTCTGGGATCAGCTGCTTCAGTATGTCATCCCTCACGGTGAAAGAAACGTTTTCGGCTTCGGCAACAGTGATGCCCACGAGCTTGATGAAATCGAAACCGCTTTCATGGATTTCGTTATGCCCTCATACAGCCTTGATAATGTCAAAAAGACCATGCAGACAGGTGCGTTTTTCGCCATGGGCAGAAGGTCAAGAAATGAACTCGGCTGGGATTTCAAGGGCAAGGGTGCTTATCCCGTTGTTACAATGATAAATGTTGACGATGAAAACGATGTTATTACCGTCAAGGCAAAGAATACCGAAGAAATTCAGTGGATTGCCAATGAAAAAATTCTTGTTTCATCAACCGAAAAGAACAGAAGCGGTGAAATCGTTTCCACAATCAGACTTTCCGAGCACAGCGACGATATTACCTGTTATGTCCGTTTCCAGTGCCTGGGCGAGGGCGGTATCTGTATGTCACAGCCTTTCATTTGTGACGACGGCAATATGAGCAGATTTATAATTGAGGATACCCGTACCGAGTCACAGAAAAAATGGGACAATTTTGTTTTCAAACTTAAAAGCCTGAGAATTTATGTTGTTTTCCAGGAGCTTTACAGAATAATACTCAAAGAATTTTCATAATTTCAATAAAGGCGGAAATCAGATGACAGATAAAAAAATGAAAATAGGGCTCAATGTTCACGACGATGCAGTCCTCAAAGATGAGCCCCGTTTTACCCTTACGATTGAAGACGGATGTGCGGATTATGCCGTCTGCCATGTTGACCCTCAGCGCTTTACCCTTGCGGAAAGTCTTGAAAGAGCCAAAAAGCTTGCGGGCAGGTTTGCGGAGAAAGGAATGGATTTCATCGCAAATTTTGAGTTCCAGAATTTTGACCCCGTTTCCGAAGATAAGGACGGCAATAAATGGGCCAACAGACCCGACGGAACTCATCTGCTTGACATTCCCCGTGAATATATCGCGGCACTTTCCTCAAAAAATAATCTGCTCGGCGTAATGTATGACGAGTTTGAGCATGCTATCATAAACCGTAACCTTTCCATAGAGCTTGACTCAAAATTCAGAAATAAGCTCAGCGTATTCCCTCTGTTTAACGGTAAAGATGCTCTTAAGCAGGGAGAGCTTCTCACTTCGCAGCTTGTTGACTATGCAAAAGGCTTAAAGGAAAAAGGTGCAAAGTCGATTTACGGCGAACATGTTTTTCCCGTTCTTTTTCATAAATTTGCAAATGCCGGAATAACTCCGAATTTCAAATCTCAGAAGGAATCTCATTCCACGGTTCAGTATGCGGTTGCCGCAGGGGCTGCTATTCAGTACGGTACCGAGCTTTCGAATTGTGTTGATTGCTGGTACAGACTGACTAATCCCGGCCACAGCGCAGAGGAAATGTACAATAACCTGAAATTTGCTTATTATGCAGGTGTCAACAGAGTTTATGTTGAGAGCAGCAGCGTTATGGTCAATGACGGCGCCCTTACTTCACACGGCGAAAAATTCAGAGAATTCTGCAAAGAATATAAGGGCAAAGAAAGAGAATATGATGTTCATGACCTTACTCCCGAGATAGGTATAATCAGATATGATGATTCATTCTGGGGGCAGTCAGATCCCGTAATGTGGAAAAGAATGCTTTTCGGCAATAAGAAGATAAAGCCCGACAGCAGAAACCGTGAATATATCAAAGCCCTGCACATCATCACCCACGGCGAAAGCGGTATCAACGGCCTTTCATGGGACAGAATTTCTCCGTGGTCGCTGAGAAATCACCGCTCCTTTACAACAATGAACAGTACCGTGGTTTTTGACGGTGATGTTGATAAAAAGCATCTTTCATCCCTGAAGCTCTGCTTCCTCTGCGGTATCCATATCAGCCGTGAAACCCTTAAGGCTGTTGAAGAGCTTGTGAGGGAAAACGGACTTACCGTTGTTACCTCAAAACGCTTTGTGCCTGATTCCCTTGCCTGCCGCGTAAGCGGAAGCTATTCCGAAATCACCGACGGCAAAGGCAAGTGGATTGTTGTGGGAGGATTCAGAAACTGCAGAATGAAAAAGGAAGTCAGACCCTTCCTCGGCAATAAAAACGAAATCAGACTTACCTTCGGCGATAAAACCGTTGTGATGAATATTTCAGATAACGGTGATGAAATTTCTCTTTGAAAGGCTGTAAAATGAAAAAAGAAATCTATCATGTAATTTCAAATACCCATTGGGACAGAGAGTGGTATCAGTGCCATGAAGAGTTTCTGGTACGCCTTACTGAGCTTATGGACAGACTTCTTGATATAATGGAAGAAAAGCCGGATTACCGTTTCATTACCGACGGCCAGTTTGCTCTTGTGGAGGATTATCTTGAGGTCAGACCCGAAAATAAAGAAAGAGTTAAAAAGCTTGTTGAAGAAAAAAGACTTCTGACAGGTCCCTGGTACACTCAGCCGCTTGAAAATATAGTCGGCGGCGAAGCACTTATACGCAATCTTAAAAGAGGAATTTCCGAATCCGAAAAGCTCGGCCACGCTATGCGCTTTTCATACGAAATTGATGAATTCGGTCACACCTCACAGCTTCCGCAGATACTTGCGGGCTTCGGCATAAAAGGAGTTATGGCCTGGCGCGGCGTTCCGAAAAACTGCAGAAGCTATTTCAAATGGGCTTCTCCCGACGGCACCGAGGCGGATTTCTTCAATTCCAATGCGGGTTACGGTGAGGCAACCGCATTGCCGGACAGTGAAGAGAATTTCACCGAGGTAATTGACGGTGTTCCTTTTGAAAGAGACGGCCTTGTAAAAACCGTTGAAAATATCAGAGAACTGCGTCTTAAGGTTTCCGACACCAATGTAATGATGTGGCTTAACGGAATTGACCATTCCTGGGCGCAGGAGGATATACTTGAAATTATTGAAAAAATAAATGCTCTTTACCCGGAGCTTGAAGTGAAGCAGAGTACGCCCGATGAATTTGCACGGGAGCTTATCTCTGCTCTTGAAAAAGAAAACAAGGAGCCGGAGCGCTTTTGCGGTGAGCTTATGTTCACCAATGAGCCCGTCCTCGAATCCACAAACGCACTTCATCCGAGGCAGAAGAGAAGGCATTATGAAACCGAAAAGCTTTATGTAAGGCAGGCGGAGCCCCTTGCGGAGATTTCAGCCCTGCTCGGCAGAAAATATCCCGGCTGGGCTCTTGAAAGAGGCTGGAAATATATCCTTGAAAATCACGCTCATGACAGTCTCGGCTGCTGTTCGGTTGACGAAGTTTATGAGCAGGTTATGGCACGCTACGGTGCATCCCTTTCAATCGGCCGTCAGATAAAGCAGGATTCTCTCAGATACATAATGAGCTGTTCCGCAAGGGAGCCTTCATTATGGATATTCAATTTCAGCGAAAAAGCCGTAAAAGGCAGCATAAAGCTTGATTTCAAGATTCCCGAAGGCTTTGGCGGAGATAATATTTACCTTGAAACCGTTGACGGCAAAAAGGTCGAAATGTGTGTGCTTTACTCTGCAATGCAGGGTGATGTCAGGTATAATCCGCGCCTCGGTCATCCCGTTTGGGGAAAAGCGGGCTTGCTTGAAGCTCTTGTCGATTCACCCGAGATTCCCGCTTTCGGTGCCGTTCGTCTTCTGATAAAAGAAAAAGCGCCTGCAATTTCAAGACAGAACAGACAGTCTTATTATTTCTTTAACCCTGCGGGCATTCTTGAAAATAAAAATCTTAAGGCGGAGTTTGCCTGCGACGGCACATTCACTCTTACCGACAAGCGTAACGGAAAAGTTTATCCGTCACAGCTTCTTTTCACCGATGATGCGGAAGCAGGGGATTGCTACGTTCATGTTGAGCCTCTCAATGATATGACGCGTATAACCTCAGCAGGCGGCAAGGCGGAAATATCCGCCGTTTATGATACGCCTCTCGGTGCAGCGTGCCGTGTGGTTATTTATCTCAATGTTCCGAAAGGAATAACCGCTGACAGAAAAGCAAGAACTGCCGAAACGGAAAAGGTGAAAATCACCAGTATTGTTTCCCTTGAAAAAGATGCCGATACACTCGGCATAAAGATAAGCATTGACAATAAATGCGAGAATCACCGCATAAGAGTTCTTTTCCCGACCTTTACGGATGCGGCTGTCAGCGAAAGCGGACAGGCTTTTGATGAGGTTGAAAGACCCGTTTCCATACCCGATGACGAGGAGCTGCCCGAAAAGCCCTACCTTACCCATCCGATGCAGGATTATTGTGCCGCTCACGGTGAGGGCTTCGGTCTCGGAGTCAGCGCAAGGGGAATATATGAGTATGAATGTACCGACGACAGCCTGAGAGCTCTTGCCCTCACTCTGCTGCGCAGTATTGAGCTGATTGACAATGAAACATTCCAGATAACTCCGGAATATTTTATGAATGAGGCGCAGAATAAAACCGTTATTGAGCATGAGCTCACTCTCATTCCTTATAACGGTGACAGAGAATTCCTTTTGCCGAGAGTTGCTCTTTCTCTCTGTAAGCCGGAGGCTTATGCAAACCGTGACACTGAGGACAGCTTAATGCCGGGTTATGTTCACCCCGAAAATATTCTCGGTGATTCCTTTAAGGCACTTGAGCTTGACGGTGACGGCCTTGCCGTTACGGGCTTCAAGCACGCCGACGGAAATAACAGCCTTATTGTCCGTGTCAGAAACAGAACGGGTAAGGAAGTTAACGGAAAGCTTTCAATCGGCATACCGGGGCTTGAATTCGGGGAGGTATATTTCACCGACCTTGAGGAAAAACGCCTTGAAAAAGCCGGAGAGGGAAATTCGGTTGAGTTTACCGCAAAGCCGTATAAACTCATTACTTTTGAATTTACGGTCTGAGTGACGAAAACTGCAAAATTATAGCTGTGAAATTCTTCTTTTTTCGTCGTAATGCCGACTTGACAAAAGTGCTTGCGAAAGCTAAAATATAAATGAAGCGAGAAAGCTTCAATGCTTCCCGATGCTGACGGAATGTGAATTGACACAGTGCCTCGGAAAAGCTTATAATTACCGACCGTCTGGGTAACATTGATTTTTTCAGTGTTACCCTTTATTTATTTTCAGGAGGGAAAAACAATGCAATTTGAACAGTGGAACGGTTTTAACGCAGGTGTATGGACAGAAGGAATCAATGTCCGCGACTTTATCGACAAGAACTATACGCCTTATTCGGGGGATGCCTCTTTCCTTTCAGGCCCCACGGAAAGAACCAAAAAGGCTCTTGCCGAGCTTGAACGCCTTAAAAAGCTTGAGCAGGAAAACGGCGGAGTTCTCTCTGTTGATACAACTACGGTTTCTTCCCTTTGCAACTATAAGCCCGGTTATCTTTGCGATGAAGATATTATTGTCGGCCTTCAGACCGATGAACCCCTTAAGAGAGGCGTAAACCCCTTCGGCGGCATCCGTATGGCTCGCTCTGCCTGCGAAGCCTACGGTTATAAGCTTTCCGATAAAATTGAGGAATATTTCACATACAGAACAACTCACAATGACGGTGTTTTCCGTATTTATACCGATGAAATGAAAGCCGCCCGTCACTGTGCTCTTCTGACAGGTTTGCCCGACGCTTACGGCAGAGGCCGTATTATCGGTGACTACCGCAGAATTGCTCTTTACGGTATTGATGTTCTTATTGAAGAAAAGAAAAAGGATAAGGCCAAGGCCGGCGAAAACTTTATGGATGTTGATAACATCCGCCTGCTTGAAGAGCTTTTCCAGCAGATTAATTTCCTTGGCAAGCTTAAGGAAATGGCAAAAATGTACGGCTTTGATATCAGCAAGCCCGCATCAAACGCCAAGGAAGCAATTCAGTGGACTTATTTCGGTTATCTTGCCGCCAATAAAGAGCAGAACGGCGCCGCAATGTCCTTCGGCCGTACCTCCACTTTCTTTGACATTTATATTGAGCGTGACATTAAGAACGGTGTTCTTAATGAAGAAGGTGCCCAGGAGCTTCTTGATGACCTTGTGCTTAAGCTTCGCTGTGCCCGTCATCTCCGCACCCCCGAATACAACGAGCTTTTCGGCGGAGACCCCATGTGGATTACCGAGAGTGTCGGCGGTATGAATATCAACCACCGCACCCTTGTTACAAAATCATCATTCAGAATTCTCAATACTCTTTATAATCTCGGCCCCGCTCCCGAGCCCAACCTTACGGTTCTCTGGAGCAACGCTCTTCCCGAGTCATTCAAGAAATTCTGCGCAAAGGTTTCCTGCGATACCGATTCAATTCAGTATGAGAACGATGACCTTATGCGCCCCCGCTTCGGTGACGATTACGCTATTGCCTGCTGCGTTTCGGCAATGTAAGTCGGCAAGCAGATGCAGTTCTTCGGCGCCCGCACCAACCTTGCAAAGCTTCTTCTTCTTTCAATCAACGGCGGTGTTGATAATGTTTTCGGCACTCACATCGGCCCTCAGATGGGACCAATGGAAGACGAAACCCTTGATTATAACAAGGTTATTGAGCGTTTCCGTGAATACCTTACATGGCTTTGCAGACTTTATGTAAACACAATGAACTGCATTCACTATATGCACGATAAATATGCTTACGAAAAGACCCAGATGGCACTTCATGATACCGATGTTGAACGCCTTATGGCATTCGGTGTTGCAGGTCTTTCCGTTATCACCGATTCACTTTCGGCTATCAAATACGCAAAGGTTCACCCCGTTCGTGACGAAAACGGCATTATTGTTGATTTCAATACAGAAGGTGAGTTCCCCAAGTACGGCAACGATGACAACAGAGTTGACGAGATTGCCGAAGACCTTCTTGTAATGGTTCATAATGAGCTTAAGAAAACCCCCGCTTACCGCAACGCCAACCATACCCTTTCCGCACTTACGATTACTTCCAATGTTATGTACGGCAAAAAGACCGGAGCCACTCCCGACGGACGCAAGAAGGGCGAGCCCTTTGCCCCCGGTGCAAATCCCATGCATAACCGTGAAACAAACGGTGCTCTTGCTTCTCTCAACTCCGTTTCAAAGCTTCCTTATTCCTCTGCATCCGACGGTATTTCAAATACCTTCTCGATAATTCCCGATGCCCTCGGCAAAACCGATGAAGAGAGAGTTGACAACCTTGTTTCAATGCTTGACGGTTACTTTATGAATGATGCTCATCATCTTAATGTAAATGTCATGAACCGTGAAACACTTCTTAAGGCATACGATCATCCCGAGGATTATCCCAACCTTACTATCCGTGTTTCCGGCTATGCCGTAAACTTTGTCAAGCTTTCCCGTGAGCAGCAGAGAGAAGTTATCATGCGTACCTTCCATGCTTCGGTTTAATGTCATGACAGGAAATATACATTCATTTCAGAGCCTCGGAACGGTTGACGGACCGGGGCTCCGCTGTGTAATTTTCGTTCAGGGCTGCCCTCTGCGCTGTGCCTGCTGTCACAATCCGGATACATGGGAATTCGGAACGGGAACTCAGACGGACACCGACGAGCTTGTAAAAAAGGTTTTGCGTTTCAAAAATTATTTCGGCGCAAAAGGGGGAGTGACCGTTTCCGGCGGCGAGCCGCTTATGCAGGCGGATTTTGTTGCCGGGCTTTTCCGGAAGCTGAAAGAAAACGGTATAAACACTGCTCTTGATACCTCCGCCTGTGTGTTCAATGAAAATGTCGCAAAACTCCTTGATTACACCGACCTTGTGCTGCTGGATGTGAAATATGCAAACCCCGACGATTATTTCAGATATACAAAGTGCCGCATGGAAAATGTGATGCTTTTCCTTGATGAGCTTGAAAAGAGAAATATCGACACATGGATTCGCCGTGTTATTATACCGGGGCTCAATGACGATGAAGCCTCTGCACTTCATCTTAAACAGCTTGTTTCGGATTATTCCTGCATAAAAAAAACAGAGCTTCTGCCTTTCAGAAAGCTCTGCACGGAAAAATATGAAGCATTGGGTATTCCTTTCCCCCTTGCCGATACCCCGGAACCCGATGAAGAAACAATGAAAAAGCTGGAAAGACTGTTAAAGTAATATTGTATATAGTAAGCTTTGAAATAATTTCTTCCTTCTCCTTGAGGAGAAGGGGGACCGTCGAAGACGGGGGATGAGGTGTAAATAACAATTCGGATTTCGGAATGCGGAATGCGGAATTTAGGGGAGCAAAGCTCCGTTATATTATCCTCCGGATATCCTTTTTGTAGCTTTTGGCCTCCCTTTTAAGGGAGGTGGCATTTCCGCAGGAAATGACGGAAGGTTGCAATGTGCAAATCCTTGTTCCGAAACTTAAATCCAATAAAACAACCGACTGTCACATTTAAGGCAGTCGGTTATTCTTCCTTCTCCTTGAGGAGAAGGGGGACCGTCGAAGACGGTGGATGAGGTGTAAATAACAATTCGGATTTCGGAATGCGGGATGCGGAATTTCGGGTCGCTTCGCTCCGTTATATTATCCTCCGGATATCCTTTTTGCGGCTTTTGGCCTCCCTTTCAAGGGAGGTGGTATTTCCGCAGGAAATGACGAAAGGTTGCAATGTGCAAACCCCCGCCCTTCGGGCACCCCCTTTGAAAAGGGGGCCAAAGTGAACTCAACACTTAAAACTAAAAACTCAACACTTAAAACTAAAAAAACCTCCGTCGAAAGACGGAGGTTTTTCATATACTTACTGCTTTGCGCCGTTGTCAAACTTTTCAAGAACCTTAACACTTACTGCGAAGCAATCACCGAGACCTGTGAGATTCATGTTATCGTATGAGTCTCTTCTGGTGTGATAATAGTTCTCAAGCTTGTGGTTAAGACCTGTGATACCTGTTGATCTGAAGCCTGCCTGTGCAAATGCTGCGTTATCGGTAGCACCGCCGAGAGGAGGAACCATACCCTTGCTGCACTTGATGCCGAGGTCTTCTGCTGCTTCCATAAAGAGGTCGGAAACATCCTTGTCGGCCTTTACGGTGGCGTTAAGGTCACGATAGTTTACAAGCAGATACTTGGGGTCATGAATTGTGTCGTATGAATAAATGAAAGTGGGAACATCGTCAAACTCGTTGGGGTGAGCTTCGCACCATGCCTTGGCACCGCGAAGACCTGCTTCCTCAGAGCCGGTAAGGATAACGCCGATTTCGGTGTTTTCAAGCTCAATGCCTTCGTCCTGAAGTGCCTTGAGAATTGCAATACCCATATAGCAGCCGGAAAGGTTGTCGTTTGCACCGTCAACAATGTGGTTCTTGCTCCACATGAAGTAAAGACCTACAAGGAAGGGTACAAAGATAAGTCCCCATTTTGCGGCGGTAATAAGTCCGTCATTATAACCTTTAACGAAAGCCATAACCGAAAGAACGCAGTAGAAAACTGCACCGAGTGCGCAGATGATGGCGTGGCTCTCAAAGCCTACACCGCCGAGTGCGTAGTTTACGGGCCATTCCCATGCGGCATCGGGGTGACCGTTGAAGATGATTCTTCTCTTGACTTCTCCGGTGGGAGCCTTATAAGCGGTTACATTGTGGCCGACCTTCTTGGGGAAGAAGCAGTCAACAGCCTTTTTATAAAGACCGAACTGAAGAAAAGCAAGAAGAAGACCGAGAACGATAAGAACGGCACCGATAATGGGAAGGAAAGAGATTTTGGCAGTTTCGCCGATGAAGAAAAGTGCTATTGCGGCAAGTACGAAAGTAATCGTGAAATAAATCCAGCCGAAGAATGAACCGGGGTTTTCGTCAAAAGCTTCAACATCTGCTTTGTAGCAGCCGAGCTTTTTAAGTACATCGGCCATGTAAACACAAGCCTGTTCCTCACCCTTTGAGCCGGGGCCTCTTTTTTCAAATGTCTTGCATATATGGGTTATTTCTTTAACCATATACTTTGCATAGGCATTCTTTTTCTCATAAATTTTGCTGAAATCCATAAGCTACCTCTCCTTAACAAAAAATATTGTATATATTATCTCCCATTTTAATTGAATAGTCAAGAAAAAATATGAAAAACAGACAAAAATATTATTATTTTCTCTGCATTCTTTTCAGTTGAAAACATTTCATATTGAGAGTATAATAAAACAAAAACATTATTGGAGGTTCGGTTATGATAAACGTGGCTCTTGCAGGTACATGGCATGTTCATTTCAGAGGTTATGCAGACAGTCTGGCAAAAAATCAAAAGTGCAGAATTACCGCACTGTGGGACAATGACGAAGAAAAAGGAAAAGCGGCCGCCGAAAAATACGGCTGTGATTTTGAAAGCGACTACGACAAGCTTCTTGCAAGAGAAGATGTTGATGCCGTCATGGTCTGCACATCAACTGATCTGCACAAGGAAGTTATTACAAAGGCCGCACTTGCCGGTAAACATATATTTACCGAAAAGGTTCTCTGCTTCAATAAGGCCGACGCTCTTGAGGTTGCAGAGGTCGTTAAAAAATCCGGCGTTAAATTCTGCATTTCCTTCCCCTGGCGCTGCAGAAGCGATTTTCAGTGGGCAAAGCAGGCTGTTGACAGCGGCCTTATCGGCAAGGTCAACTATTTCCGTATGAGAAATGCTCATAACGGTGCCTCTGCGGATTGGCTTCCCGAAACATTTTATGATAAGAAATCCTGCGGCGGCGGAGCAATGATGGATCTCGGCGCTCATTCCATGTATCTTCTCAACTGGATTATGGGCGAGCCTGTTTCCGCCTCTTCCGCTTTCACTCATGTAATCGTTGACTCCGTTGAAGACAATGCAGTTACTCTGCTCACTTATCCCGGCGGCGCAATCGGTGTCAGCGAAACCGCATTTGTTGCACAGAATGACCCCTTTGAGCTTGAAATAGTCGGCGACAAGGGTACGATACTTGCCGGAGGCTTCGTTGACAGAATTTGCTACAATAAGGGCGAAGGCTGGGTTTTCCCGAATCTTCCGAAGGCTCTGCCCGCACCCATAGAAATGTGGGTTGACTGCATTGCCGATGATACCGAGTCACCCTTCGGTGTTGACGATGCCGTGGCTCTTTCTGCAATAATGGAGCTTGCCTACGCCAACATTATGTAATATCAAAGAGGTTATATTTATGAAATTCGATTTTGAATCTGTTCCCGACAGAAAATATACGGGTTCTTATAAATGGGTCTGCACCGAAAAGGGCGGGGAGTGCGAAGGCGCATTTCCTCTTTCGACTGCAGATATGGAGTGGGGTACGGCTCCCGAAATCCGTAAGGCCTGCGCCGAATTTGCAATGAAAGGCATTTACGGCTATACGATTCCCGACGAGCTTTACAGAAAAACCGTTTGCGATTTTATGTTAAGACGCCATGACTGGCATATTGAGCCTGACTGGATAATCACCACTTACGGTATTGTCAGCGCCATTCACACCTGTGTTCGTGCATTTACAAAAGAGGGCGACGGTGTAATTATTCAGCAGCCCGTTTATGGCCATTTTGAGGCTGCCGTAACTCTCAATAACCGCAAGGCGGTCAATAATTCCCTTTTGCTTCGTGACGGAAAATTCGAAATGAATTTTGAAGAGCTTGAAAAGCTTTGCCGTGACGAAAACAACAAAATGCTGATTCTCTGCTCACCTCATAACCCCGTCGGCAGAGTATGGAAAAAAGAAGAGCTTGAAAAGGTTGTCAGACTTTGCTACGAAAACAATGTTATCATCATTGCGGATGAAATTCATTTTGATATCGTTACTGCAAAGCACACCGTTCTCGCTTCTCTCAGCCCCGAAGCTTCTTCAATAACCGTTACCTGCACTGCTCCCTCAAAGAGCTTTAATATTGCAGGTCTCGGTACATCAAACATCATTATTTCCGATGAAAAGCTTCGCAATACCTTTGCCGACAGAATCGGTAAGGACGGCTATGAGTGCATAAATGCCTTCGCTTATCCCGCCATAATCGCCGCTTATACAAAATGTGATGACTGGCTTGACGAAATGAATGCAAATATCAAGTCCAATTACGAGTTCCTGAAGTCGTATATTGATGAAAATATGCCTGCTGTAAAGTATTTTGACCTTGAAGGTACATATCTTGTCTGGCTTGATGTTTCATGCCTCGGTGTTTCCGACGAAGAAATAGTCGGCTATTTTGCCGACAATGCCGGAGTTGTTCCCAATTCCGGCGGTTGGTTCGGTAAAGAGGGACTCGGCTTTATCAGACTTAATATTGCCGTGCCGAAATCTGCTCTTGAAGCCTGCCTTTGCCGAATGAAAAAGCTTTTTGAAAACAAATAATCCGTTCCCGAGGTCAGCCTATGAAAAGTGTTATCAGTGTTTTTATGGCTTTGCTTTCCTTTATCGGCGGCCATTTTATGCAGCTTGAAATTATTTTTGTGCCCGAAAAATATAATCTTATCAGCCTTGATGTGTCCGCTGTTCCCGAGCCCTGCAGGGATTATACCGAGGGCTTTGTTCAGCTCAGTGATGTGAATATGCATTACAGAGTTTACGGAAAAGATAAAAGCCCTCTGATTCTTATTCACGGCAACGGCGGCAGTGCTGACTCTTTAAGCGAAGCTGCAGAGTATCTTGCAAATGATTATACGGTTTATGTGACAGAAAGCAGATGCCACGGTCAGAGCAGCGACCCCGGAGTTATTTCCTATGAGCTTATGGCAAAGGATATTTATGAATTCGGAAATGCTCTCGGGATTGAAAAGCCCGTTGTAATGGGACACAGTGACGGCGGTATGATTTCACTTGCTCTTGCCGCCGCTTATCCCGATTTTCCCGCCGCAATTATTTCCTGCGGTTCTAATTCAAACCCTTCAACCTTCTGGCCTTATTTCAGAATAGGCGTTCGTATAAGCAATCTTTTCAAAAAAGACAAGCTCAATGATATGATGCTTGAACAGCCGGATTTTACGGAAGAATACCTTTCAAGGATTATTTGTCCGTCATATATCGTCTGCGGTGAGTTTGATATAATGAAGCTGAGCGACACTCTGTTTATTCACAACAGTATAAAGGACAGCGATATGGCAGTTGTCAGAGGTGCATCTCACAGCTCATATATGTCGCAGAACGGCAAAAAAGCCTATGTGCTTGCAACGGACTGGCTGAATGGTGTAGGTAAATAAAATAAAGCGGTTGTGAACGACCTGAATATCGTAAAAATCCGGGAAGACTGATGTCCTCCCGGATTTCTTTTATTGATTCATGTTTTTGTATTTTCTGACAATTTTTTCTCCGCAGTTTCTGCAAACCGTAATTGTCTTCGTTTTACCGTCTTTTGTAGCAGTAACGGAATAAAGCTGTTCGGTTTCGGATTTACACATTGAGCATATTCCTCCGGCTTCGCATTTAACACATCTGAGCTTTATTTCAGACCCGGCTTGCTTAACCGGTGTGGCAGTCTGTTCTTTTGCTTGTGTTATTTCGGTATTTTCTGCCGGATTTATCTGCCTGTATTCCTCCTGCGGTTCCGCGGAAATGGGCTCTTCTTCCGGAACGGCTTTTGTTTTGCTTGCTTTGGCTTTTTTAATCAATATGATTGCGGCTGCAAGTAATATAAGCGCTGAGACTGCCGAGATTATGATAATTGTTTTCTTGCTGATTTTTTTGCTTTCGCCGGCATCTTCGGTTTGCTTTTCCGCTTTTTCAATTGCTTTTGTATCGCTGTTTTCTTTACCGTCAAAATCAATTACCGCTATCGGGCTTTCGTTTTCATCAACAACAAACATTACATTGCCTGAAAGCTTTTCAACATCATCGAATCCGAACAGCATTTTCTTGCCTTTTTCAAGGGCAATGTTGGTGTAGGATACACCGTTTGCATCTTCTTTTCCGGTAAGTGCATTACCGAGATGTTCGGCGGAAAATTCCATTGTGCCGGAATCTGTTGCGACAATGTTTATTTTAATTGCTGAGGGATTTGCTACGAGAACGGATTTTTTATCTCCCTCAACGCCAATCAAAATGTAATTGTCCTTCATATCATAATATTTCGGCTTGTTGTCAACACATTCGGCAAGAACATTTCCCGACAAATTGGTAACGGTAAAATCAACAGGGCATTTGATTAGTACAATCAGAGGGTCAAATGGTACTGCTAATTCATTGGCTATTGCTTTAACAAGTACCTCATCAGAATTAGTTGCAGCTGTTTCTCGGTCTACCATTGAATCATCAATTTTTGCTTTAAGTGACATATATGCAAGGTACACGAGCGGATCATGAGGGTTATAATAGTCTTTAGTTGCACCTATTCTTTCATTTATATATTTTCCGGGAATACCTCTGCTGGTTTCATCTGTTATATTTGCGAAAAATGTCACTAAACTTGTACATGCAGCATCGTTCCAATTTAATGAAAACCACTTTGAAACACCGTATTTACCCCAATGTGTCAACGGGTTAGCCCCGCCTGTTGAAAGAAGCTTGTCACAAAGTAAAGCAGGTACGTATGTAACAAGGTCACAAGCATTGCATATATTGAAAATATTGTCGTGATTTCCGAGTGTATTCCAGCTCGTATGATAGTCAACGGCTACATCGGGGCAGGCAAAGTTATAGTCATAAACTCTGCTCTTATCAACACCGTTCTTATCAAGCAGCATGGCTGTCAGGTTTGCCACACCTGCACCCTTACTGTGACCTGTCAGGCAAAAGATATATTTATCCGATTTAACATCAATATCGAAATCCTTTAATGAAGCATAGATTTTATCTGCACAGTCGTTGAAATTTCTGTGCCAGCGGGTTCCGGTGAAGGTTGCGGCATCGGTAACGCAAAGATTTCCCCACCATTCATTTTTTCCTTGGAGTATTTTTTCGTTAATAGCTCCGGATGTGCCTCTGACGGTTATCATAACAAGTTTTTTGCCGTTTTCAATATCTTTTACACCGACACTCCATCCGCAATATTTCTCATTATCGGAAGATATCGGCTTGTTGTTCTTATCGAAATAATTATAATTTCTGTAACAATTTTTATCATCCACATCGAAGCCGAAGCTCTGATATGTTCTTCTGATATGAAGCTTTTCGGGGCTTTCTTCAAATTTCTCTGAGTGAATGTAAGCGGAATGAGCAAACCACATCAGCAATTCCGCAAGCTCTGGGTTGTATTCAGTCGATTCCTTTTGCTGAATATAGTATTCAAGGGAATGCTTAAATGTTTTTGTCGTGGGCTTGGTGTCTGAATCATCTTTGACATTTTTGGTGTAAACGGTGTTGGCTTTATCCGAACTTTTATTTGTTGTTTCTTCAATACTAAATTTCGTTTTTGAATTTTTATAAAGGGACCAATAATTTACACCATTGAATGTTTTGTATTTAACCTGACAATAGTAAGTTTCTATTTTCGATGAATATTCTTCTTTTGCCTGATATTCAACAATGTATACCTCTCCTATTTTTTCTACATTGATTATTGAAATATTATATTCTTCATTCCAGCCCCCCATTTCGCAATTATCATAAAAATAATAATAACCATTTGAATAATAGTCGTGTTTTCCAACTGAAGATATTGACTTTCTAAATGATTTAACTTCATTATCTGTGTAATTAAAAACATCTTTTAATACTTTGTCAAAAACATCTTCACGAACTTTTGTATAATAATGATAATTCTCAGCATTAACTGTTGAAATTGCGCCTTGAGGGATATCTCCAGGATAGAATATATCAAAATGATTAACCATTATTAGGGCCCTTGCGGTTTTGAGACATGTTAATTCATCTTGGTCTAAAAGAATCAGATAATCGTTCAAGAATTTTTCCAATTCTTTCTTTTGTGTATCAGTTAATTGCGTATTTCCGGATTTTTGCGGGGTTGTTGTTTTTTCTGTTTCAACTGAATATCCGTATTTTTTGCAAAAATCATTCCAGGATATTTTATTTAATTCATCTTCGCTGATTAATTTAAGCCAATTTTCAGAGTTCTCGGCATCAACACATGCTTTGAACAAGTTTTCATCATTGCATAGATTTTGATATTTGCCGGCTTCATTATAATCTGCCGCAACATCTGTTTGTTTAAGTGAATTGTTTTCAATATAAGAATAGTATATGTGAAACGGCATTTCATTTGGAAAGTCGCCTGTATCACTTCTGTCCCAAACACAATTTACCAATCCGGGATATTTTTTGTCCGAAGAACAATGTGCACCATAAGCACCGCCGTATGACATAGCACTTCCGACATAATTCACTTTACCGTTAATGAGGGTATAAACATACCCGTGTCCATAAGTTCCGCCTTCATGGCCATCTGCAACAATCAATTCCGGGGCATCTGTTCCGCCGATATTTCTTAGAGCAAATTTCACTCCGGATGAATTAATGCATTGTTCGGCATATTCTTTGTTGTCGATGAAGTTTTTGAATGCCTCACTCCAACTGCTGTCAGCCGCACTTGCCGGAACCGCAAATCCGACAGCAATAATGCTGAAAACGGTCAATATACTCAGAAAATAAGAAATAACTTTTTTCACGCAATCTTCCCCCTCATAAAATCAGTGTTCAATAAGGAACGATTCTTTAAGCAGCGGTGACCCAACCGCTACGATTTGCTGCAAGTCATTCCCTCTTGCTTCCCCTTGAGGGGAAGCTGTCACGAAGTGACTGATGAGGTGTAGCCGTGAAACGGCGTCGATTTATAGTTTTCCACCTCATCCGTATTGCCTGATGGCAATCCACCTTTTGCTCGCCGCAGACGGCTACCCTTTTGTGAGCTTCGCTGACATTTCCCCTGACAGGGGAATTTCCTCAAGGGGAAGGAAGAATATTTTACGGTTAGCTTACCGCCGAAAGAATAATAAAATTATACACTCAACTTTCAGCTTAACACTTAAAAACTTTTCAATAATCGAAATTCAAATAACTTATTTGGGCTTAATTATCTGAACAAATTGACTATCTTTCCATTCAGTTTACCTATATGTGTCCAGTCCCAATATCCGTTATCGCCGTAGATTGAGAAAATCGCATTGTCAATTCCCGTAACTGCTTTATTTGCAATGGGTTCAATGGCACTTTCCTTTTCTTTGTCTCTTGCTCCCACCTTGTCAAGCACATCAATAAGGTCATTGGTTACTTTGTCAATGTTTTTCTGATAATCGGGGTCGGGGGTGTAATCTGCAAGCACGGCTTTTGCCGCATCGTATGAGGCTTTTACCATTTCTTTCTGTTCAGGCGTATATTTTCCGTCGGCGTCGGCAAAGACCTTCTCCGAGTCGTTGAAAAGCCAGCGGGTGAGCATTTTTGTTTTGCGTACGAAGACAAACTGCGGGAAATCGGGGCAGGAATAAATATTCGTAATATCGCCCGTAACTATTCTTGCAAGCAGCTCAATGACGGCTTCGTTTGTGCCGACCTCATGGTGCTGCTTCTGGAAAAACCATACATTGTCGGGGAATGCACAGGTTGAAGCGTCAATGCTTTTATAAGTTGAAATGTATTTCGGGTCTGCCTTTGAAAGATAATCCGGGTCGAATTCGGTGCCCGTGGGAACCGTGGTTGCACCGAGAGAAGCGGAGTAAACAGGAACTATGCCGTCGGAATTACAGGTTGCACAGGAGGCAACAATACCGAGGAAGTTATAATCGTAATCGCTGTATGTAAGGTCTGAGCCGCAAATGCTGTTTACGGGAACACCCTTTGAGCTTGCATCCTTGAGATTGTCGGCAAGGTTTATTCTTGCTCTCTGAAATCTGTCGGTTTTTTCTTTCAGTACACTGTGAGCTTCGTCGCTGATATATCTTTCGGCAAGCTTTTCGTAACGCTCTTTCGGAAGCATGGCCCAGAACTGAGCGTCATTTATGAACAGTGAATCAAGCACTCCGCTGAAGGCTCCCGTAAGCAGGGCGTAAACCGTGTCTTTTGAGAAAATGCGAAGAGCAATATTTATTACCGAACCGAGCAGGGGGGAGCCGTTATTCTGCGCAAAAATCTGTCTGAGGTAATCTCTGTAAAGAAAATCAGCACTCAGATTCCATTCCCTTGCGTAGAAATCGGCAAAAATATCACTACCGTTAAGGCAGGAAACAACATTTATTATCTGATTGATGTTTGACCAGTCACCGTTGATTATGTCTGCATAGGCCGTGAGAATTGTGCCTCCGAGGGAAACGGTGGCAATGTCAACCTTGTCAACGCCCTTTTGCTCTTTGACCATTTCAATGTAATCAATGAGAGCTTCGGCTGAGGTCATGGGGTCACCCACAAGCGGAAATGTAAACAGAAAAACATTGTCTTCACCGATTCTGTCCGTTACCTTCTGAATGGGAAGCATGGCGTAAAACCATTTTTTCGTTTCGCTGTCCATTTGGCTCACGGGGTAATCGTAGTATTCGGTTTTCAGGTTGTGAAGCTGTTTTCCTTCATTGTCACAGGCCTGAAGTGAGAAAAGGTCGCAGACAATCTCATAAGCCGCTTTTGAGAGCTTGTTGTCACACTGGAAAATAAGGCTTGAAATAAGCGGCCAGAGAAGCTTTTTGATAAGCTTGCCGACAAGCCCGTCACTGTCAATAAGCACAACTCCGCCGGAGATTTTTTCACCCTTTGAGTTGAGATAGGGCGTGCCGTCATCATTGGCAAGATAAGAAACGGAATGATTTATTCCGGGCAGTATAACAAGAGGGTAACCGTCACCCTCAATTTTTTCGGAAACAAGATTCTGCGGTATTACCGTTTCTTCGTTTTCGGCAGATGCACTGAACGGGATTACCGAAATCATCATAAGAACAGCAAGAAGCAGAGCGGTTATTTTTTTGATTTTCATAATTATCACCTGATTTATTTTACGGGTTTATCGGTCATGTTAAAGACGAATTCACCGCCGTTTTTTATCATGGAATGGTTAAATTCCGTTGAGTCGAGCTTTTCACCGTTGAATGTCACGGATGATACATAGATGTTCTTCTCACCCTGATTATTCACGGTTACTTTGAGTGTACTGCCGTTTGACAGTTTCATTTCTGCCGAATCAACGGCAGGGGAGCCTATCCAGTAACGGTCGGTTCCCGCTATGGGGTAAAAGCCGAGGGAAGAGAATACATACCATGAGCTTAATGTTCCGCCGTCATCGTTTCCGTCAAGGCCGTTGACCTCTGTGCCGAATCTTTCCGATAATGTCCATCTTACCCATTTTTGTGTAAGGTCAGCTCTGTCGGCGTTGTTGAAAAGATAGGGCGTGTGAATATCATGCTGATTGCCTATCCAGAATCCGGCTCCGGGGTTTATGGCGGCCTTGTTGAGAGATGCGTCTTTCATAAAGTCTTCAAGCTCGCCGGCAAAATATTCTTTTGAGCCGAAAAGTTCAATAACTCCGTCAATGTCATGAAGCACGCCCCAACGCCAGTGCCTCGGGCTGCCTTCACAGTATGGCTTTGAGTATTTGAAGCCGAAAATATCATCATAGAATGTGGTCATGTTAGGCTTGAGCGTGCCCCAGCTGCCGTCGCTGTTCTTAGGCTGAAAATATTTTGTTTCGGGGTTCCATACATTTTTGTAATTCATTGACCTTGCGGCGTAAATCTCTGCATCTTCCTCTTTGCCAAGGGCAGAGGCAATGACGGAAACCGCATAATCATCCCAGGAGTATTCAAGTGTTCTTGAAACCGAAAGACTTCTGGATTCGTTTTTTATGATGTCATCCGGAAGATAACCGTATTCAATGAAAAGGTCTGCCCATTCACGGTTTTCCTTGTTGTCTGTCGTTTCAGAGGATTTTTTCATATATTCAAAGGCTTTTTCCATATCAAAATCAAAGCCTTTGAGATAGCTTTCCGCAAAGATTATGTCTGCGGGGTTGCCGAACATTGAGCCCGTATATCCTTCGCCCATGGGCCAGCGCGGCAGAACCCCTCCCTGGTCGGCCATGAGCAGTAAGCTTTCAAGGCAGTCTTGCTGAATATCCGCTTCAATAAGCGAATAAAGAGAGTGAACATTTCTTGCCGTGTCCCAAAGCGACATATCGGAACGGTATGTAAAGCCGTCGGCAGTGTGCTTCTGCTTGTCAAAGCCTATATATTCGCCGTTGTAATCCGTGTAGTCGGAGGGCATTATCATTGAATGATAAAGTGAAGTGTAAAACACGGTTTTTGTTTTGGCGTCAGCGTTTATACTGATTTTCGAGAGCTTTTCATCCCATTTTGCGGCGGCGGTATTTTTTACCTCGTCAAAGGTCATTTCTGCAGCTTCGGCGTAAAGGTTTTCCTTTGCATTTTCCGCGCTGACATAGCTTATGCCTGCACGCAGGGTAACGGGCTTGCCTTTGATGTTTCCGAAATTCAGCACAAGTCCGGTGCCGCTTTCAAGAGGCTTTACATCAGCTTTTGTGTCGGTTTCGGCGTAGTAATAAACCTTAAGGCCTTCGCTTCTGCCGGAAAAACCGCCGAACATGGTGACCTCTCCCGTAATAGTTCCGTTTTCGGCATTGTATCCGATTTCTTCGTTTTCAACAGAACCGTCACCGAGTGAAGAAGCCGCGTCAATGAAAAGCTGAGCATTTTTTGAAGTATCGAATGTGTATCTCTGATACCCGCTGTGCTCCGTTGCCGTCATTTCACAAAGACTTGAAGCGGCAGGCAGGTAAACGGCATAATATCCGGGAGCGGCTTCTTCATTTTTGTGTGAATAAGCCATTGCCGTCGGTATTTTTTTCTCGCTTTTTCCGCAGGCGGGAGTTACTCTGAACATACCGTAATCCATTATTCCGGTGCCGGAAAGTCTGCCGTAGCTGAAGCCCTTGATATGCCCGTGCTCATAGTAATAGCCCGAGGTGTTTGTTTTGAAAAGATAAATTCCGCCGATGGCAGATGTGTCGGGGCCGAGCCTTACATTTCCGAAAGGTACGGTTGCGGCAGGGCTGAGCATTCCTGCGGCCCAGGGTGTACCGCCGGTTCCGATAAACGGGTCAACATATTTTCCGAATGTGCTTTCGGGCATTTCGGGCATTTCGATTTTCTTGAAAGGGAAACCCGAGCCGAGGCCCGTGAAAAGCATTTCAACCGAAAGGAAAACGGAAATTATCGTTCTGATGACAGGCCACATAAAAATACTCCTTTACTTTCTTATTTCAATAAGGTCACGGTAGCTGATAAGCGTTATTCCGTGGTCTTTAAGATACTTGTGAGTATAGGGGTCTTTCATAAGCTGATATTCCCACACCCTCTGATACCAGCTGTGTGTGATTGAACGCAGCTCCGGTGTGTTAAGAGCGGGGTGAACAAAGGTTTCGGTTATTCCTTCGGGGATTGAAGTCCATATTTTGAGAATTTCTTCTCTGTATTTCAGATAATCCTTCTGGAAATCACCGCTTTTGCCGAGATTGAGCTTTTTGTTCATTACACCCCAATCGGGGAAAAGGAGATAGTCGATAACGGGCACCTTGTATTTTTCGGCCCAGTGCTTTGAAAGGGCTGCCGCCGCTTTAAGCGCAAAAAGCGGCACTCCTGCGGGCAGAACCGATTTGTCTGCCTTTATGAACATTCTGTAAGCGTAGCCGTAGCTGCCGCAGATTTTGTAAGCAAGCTTGAGCAGACCGAAGCGGCCCGTTCTGTTGCCGTAAAGTGAGCCCATGTGATTGTCAATATGTGAGGGCTTCATACCCATGCTGTGAGCAAGGTCAATCTGTGCTCTGACCTCGGCTTCGATTTCGGATGTTTTTGCGTTCTTTTCAACAAGGTCGCTTTCGTGCCACATAAATCCCTCTTCATCAAGAAGACTTTTGCCGTCTGTCAGCGGCTTCCAGCGATATTCTTTCCACTCGGATGTAAGTGTGGTATGAATGCCGATGGCGTATTGCGGATTTGCCACGGAAAATTCTACTGCATCCTTTGCAGTGGGGCAGGGCATCATAATTGTTGACGAAAGAAGATTTCCCTCTCTGAAAAGCTCAAAGACAGCTTCGTTTGCGCTTTTGCACATACCGAAATCATCGGCATTGACAATAAGAAATTTTGGCATGATTTATCCCTCCGCAGAATATATAAATTCATTTTAATTATATCAAAGAGAAATATAAACTTCAATAAGACAATATATCCGAATTTTTTCTGCTTTTATTGTATATTAAATTATAATAAAAGTAGGATAACCGTACATTGACATATTCCGTAAATATGATATTATAGTTTTGTAATATAATTCGGGAGGAAATATCATGTACGATTTTTTCTTTAAGTTCACGGTCAATTTCGGCAAGCCGGCCTGTGTCATACTTTACGCCGTCTTTTCCGCTCTTGCCGTCAATATCACGGTCATACCTCTTGCAGCCCTTGTTTTAATGCATCTTACGGAATATTTTATTATCGGCTTCAGGGTTGCAAAACAGAATAAAATAAATCCGATTTCCGGTTTTCTTAATTGTCTGAGCTTCGGCTTTACCTGGTGGCTGCCGATTAAAAAGTGAAATCCGGTTTTTATACATCATTCCGGCGGTCATTATTAAGCATAAATGTATCGGCATTGCCGATATTGATTATACGGCTCAATGAAAAAGCGGCATTTTTTACGGTGTGAGGGTGAAAAATGAGAGATTTATCATATCTGACCGATTCCTATGACGAAAAGATTGAGCGGATTCATAACCTCGGCGCTCCTCTTAATTTTGTTTTTATTACCGACCAGCATAACCGTATGAATTTCTATGATGAGAATTTCAGAGCAGGTCGGAGTGAAGAAATTCCGTATGAGCTTGCCGCCGACCATATCCGTTCCATACAATATATTCTTGACCGCTGCCCCGAAATAGATTATGTTATCTGCGGCGGAGATGTTGGTGATGATTACCACCCGGATAAGGATTTATACAAGCAGTCTGTGCGTGAGGTGTATGAGGAGCTGTACAAGCTTACCGTTCCCGTTCACTGCATTGTCGGCAATCATGATGACGGTCTCGGAAACTGTCACGACAGAGGCTATGATGCCCACGAGCATGTCATACTGCCAAAGGAAATGCATGAAATCTGTATGAAAAACAACCCCGGGGCAGAAAACTATTATTATATCGACACGCCGTCGGGATACCGCCTTGTTTTCCTCAACAGCATCGACTACCCGTATCTGTATAATGAAGACGGTACTGCACCCTTCGGCTGGAGGCTGGAGATTTCAGATAAACAGGCTCAGTGGTTTTCCGATGAAGCACTGGAGACGGATAATAAAGTTATTGTTTTTTCTCATGCTCCGCTGCACAACGAGGGTGTGTTCGGCACAGAGGGAATGCCTCAGGGAGTAAAGCCCTTTGACGACACGCTGAATGCTCCGAGATTGTTGTATTCAATCGCCGAGCATGACAATGTTATCGCAAACATCTGCGGACATGTTCATTTTGACAATATAGTATTTAACGGTCGGTATCTGACGATTTCAACGTTATGTTCGCTTGTTCAGCAATGGTGCCCGACCTGCCCCGAAAGAGTTATCGGTACGCCGACCGAGACCGCATTTGATGTGTTTTCCGTTACGGATGATGCTGTTTATATGACCCGTTTCGGAGCGGGAAATGACCGTCAGGCGGCAATTATCCAACGGCATCCGAAGTATTGATAACCGGATTTGATAAAAAGAAAGTGCGTTTACCGAAAAAATACTGCAATCGTTTTCTTTGTGTGATATAATAACTTAAAAAGTACCGTTTCAAATTACATGAAAGAGAGAATTGTTTATGAAAAACATAAGTAAGCTGCTTATTCCCTTTGATGTCATTGCAGTTCTTATGGCTGCTCTGATAGGCTTGAATTACGGCCTGTTCTGCGGTGTATCTCAGGTCGTCGGCGGAAATGTAACCGAGGGATTTCCTCAGACTCCGGCTGATTTTGAGCCCACTGTCCGCTTTGTCGTTTTCACCGATTCTCACAATAATAATACCCGTGTCGGGAATATGATAGATACCGCTTACGAAATGTTTGACGAAGACGAAACATATCGCGGGATTGATGCTTTTTGCTGTCTGGGCGATTTTTCAAGCATCGGTACGGAGCCCGATTATGATTCTTTTACCGCAACCCTGAATGAACATATAAGGCCTGAAACGAAATCCATCTGTATTCTGGGAAATCACGAAACCAAGCAGGATTATTCACTTGATATGTTCCGTGACAAATTCGGTTATGAGCCGAACAGCGTAACCGAGGTAAACGGATTTTCATTTATTGCTCTGTCCAGTTATCCTCATGTTACCGAATGGACTTATCCGCGCAGCAGTATTCATTGGGCTAAAGAGCAATTAGCTGCCGTTGAGGCGAAAAATGACGGCAGAGCCGTGTTTGTGCTGCAGCATCCTCATAATTTTGCCACCGTTTACGGCAGCTCCTTCTACTGTGAACCGCAGCTTAACAATGTCTGGGGCGGCCACAGTGAAGTCGTTTGCTTCAGCGGCCATTCTCATTTCCCGTCCTGCGACCCGCGCAGTCTGAATCAATCCGATTTCACAAATGTCGGCTGCGGTGCCATAGACAGATTTGAGCTTGAAAAGAATTGTCTGATTAATCAGCACCCTGAAAATTTCAACCAGGCAGCGGAATTCACCGTTGTAGAGGCAGATAATGACGGCAGTGTGCGCATTATCGGTTATGATCTGAATTCCGGCACTTGCTTCCGTGATGCCTATATTGATGATGTAAATGATGTAAAGAATTATACCTATTCATATAAAAATATGCGGCATAATGACCCTGCTCCCGTATTCAAAGCCGAAACAGCCGGCAGAGCCGTACAAAACGAAAACGGAGAGTGGATTATATCCTTTGATGAAGCAGAGGATAATTTCATCGTTCACAGTTACACCGTTAAAATCACCGATGAAAACGGAAAACGCATTTACAGAGAAAAGCTGATTGATGATTATTATTTCTTTGACGGGGATGATATTGCAGATTTCAACATCGGTGCCGGTATTCTTCAGCCGGGCAAAACCTATAATGTCACTCTTGTTGCGGAAAATGCTTATCACAGAACTTCAAAACCGATAACTGTTTCCGTAACAGCGGAATAAATCAGGGTGTGCCGCATTACAGCGCAGAATGAAAAAGTAAAAAGAAATTAAAACAATTCCGGGATAGCAGAAAAATTATCTGAAATCCCGGAATTATCTTTGTTTATATTGATTTATTCGGCTTCGTGAACATTCCGCTCAACTACAGCCTGCTGAAGTGAGCGCGAAAGTCTGCTGAAATATTCGGAGTATCCGCCGACTCGAACTATCAGATCTCTGTGAAGCTCGGGGTGGGCAAGTGCATCCTTAAGCTCCTCAACGGAAGTGGCGGTAACCTGAATCTGAAATCCGCCCATGTTGAAATATCCCGTTATCATTGCTCTGAGCAAAGCGGAATTCTTACATACGGTTTTTGAAAGTGTAAGATTCAGAACGGAAATACCGTCAACAAGATACTGGGGCAGCTTTGAAGCGGAGCAGAGCATGGCGGTCGGGCCCTTTAATGCTTTGCCGCGCAAGGCCGCCACCGAATCGCAGGTCGGCTGACCTGCTTTGCGTCCGTCGGGTGTAGCTCCCACACATTCGCCACAGGCTTCATACCGTGTGAATTGATGCTCCGTCAGCGTAAAGCCGTCAAGAAATTCAAGCGTCGGCTTTTTGCTGCGGTAAACCGAAAATACACGCCGTGCAAATTCTGCACCCATTTCATCGGTTTCGGTGTTGTCGGTGCCGAAGCAGGGGCAGAGTTTTAACTGTGCAAAAAGCTTTTTGTCCTCAGATTTGAGAAGTGAAAGAAATTCATTTGCCGCATAAAGCTTTTTATCGTAATATATATCTTTTACGGCGGCAAGGCAGTCAATTACATTTATAAGACCGCTTTCGGAATTCATTGTCCAGTTGTAGCGGGCACCGCCGGCATTGTAATCAAGGGCACGGTCAATACAGTCATCCCATAAAAGCGTACGCATTGGGTGCGGAAGATACTTTTCACGGTAACGGTAAACATTTTCGGTAAAATCAATCGTTTCTTCGGTAACCTGCTCTGCCTTGCGGCACGCACCTTCAAAAAATTCTTCAAAGGTCTGCTTTTCGGCGAGGGAGGAATATAAATACTCTTCAAAGGCTTTAAGCAGATTGACATCCTTATCCGTACCGCCTGCGTGGGTAATGCCTTCAAGGTTTGTTTCCGTGCAGCCTCCGCCGCAGAATTTTAGAAGCTCGCTGTCGCTTATCTGCGGGAAACGCGTGTGCAGCATATTGTGTATGCCTTTTTCGTTATAGAATGCCGGGTTCTGACTTCCGCAGGCAATATCATCGGCGGCAATCTGCCATATATCATCGGGCGTGTTTTCGTTTACACGAAGCTCAAGCAGAGGCCGTCTTCTGCCCTTTATTGCTCTGAGTGCCTGACGGGTTATTTCATTGCATTCGGGGCCTATGGCGCACGACCACATATCCACAGCGTCTATATTATCAAAAAGTTCTCCGATAACATCTGTCAGATCCTCACCGTTATAAAGGTGAGCAAGTCCGCTGTCAAGACAGCCGAGATTATCGCAGCCGTCAAAATAAAATATCGTATTCCAGCTGACAAGACCCTCATAATAGCTTTCGGCAGGCAAAAACGGAACCTTTTTCAAAGCGCTGATAAGCTCAGTATCGGCGTTGACCGAAATAAGATAATCAACACACCGTTCCGCAAAAGCCTTCATTGATTTCAAAAGCAGTATAAGTCCGTCACGGAATTCCGCCTTTTCACGGGTGTCGGCATTTATTTTGAGAACACGCTCAAAATATGAATCAAGACCTTCTCTGACTATGCGTGAATAATTCGGCGAACCGTGAGTCCAGCCGAAAGGATTATAGCTTATTTCTCTGAAAGCCGCCATTTGCTCAAAGGCCTGCATATTGCCGCCCTCTCTGCATTTTGCTTCGAGCTTCTCTTTCTTCCACTCATAGGTTGCGGCATATATGGGCTTGACGGCACGGGGATCGTAATTCTGTTCAAACCATCTTCTGCCCGAGGGGTAAAGCCGCTCGCCTTCTTTATATTCGGGCGGCTCGGACATATCAAACCATTTCGCGTATGCACGGCAATGACGGTAAAAATATCCTTTTTCGGGTTCCTCAAACAAGCCGGATGCATAGGGCTCATCAATTGATTCAAAAAATTCGGCTGTGCGGTTTTTAACCATAAATATGCCCCCGATTTATTATATATCAATAGATTGTCAGCGGGTCATTGACCTTCAATGTGTAAGTTTTGTCATAGTTTCCGTTAAAGCAGAGGTCAACCGATTTGTCGGTCATATTGTAAACCGTTGACCAGAGAGTTGAGCAGATATAGCCGTGAAGGTCTGCGTCACGCATACTTGTTTTTTTCAGCAAAGCCATGGATTCTTTCTGCGTTAACTGACCCTTTGTACCTTTAAGCTTGTTCATGACAATCTCATATCTGTCCTGACCCATACCGAGAGGGTCATTAACTCCTTCGGTGAGATAGAAGTTTGTGGCACCCATATAGTTGACTTTGTTCCCGCTTTTCTTTTCGGGGTAAAGGACGTTCATTTTGCCGTTGACATATTCAATAACGCAGGTTTTGCCCTTTGCGTCGGCAATGTGGTAATGATAGGTGCAGTTTCCGAGAAGAAAATCACGCATATCGTAGGATTTGAAAATTTCAATGGCCTCTTCAACGGTTGCCGCTTTGTCAAGGCAGGCTCTTATCATTGTGGTTGATGTCAGATTCGGCCTCAGCGACATCTGAAAAACGGGCGGCTTTTCGAGCTCGAGTATGCCTACACTCAGACCCTTTTCGTTTATGCCGTCAAGAGGGGCATAGGGAGCAAGAAGGGTAAGGAATGACGAGGCCTCGTCCTCCGGCTGAAAATTATCGGTGTAGCCGAAGAAATACATTGAAACGGATGAAATGCTTTCATATCCGTCAGAGGGATGAGTCCAGACAACAATCTGACCCGAATCCATATAGTCAAAGTTCCTGGCAAGGGTGTAATCTCCGCCGGGAGTTTTTGCATTAAAAGTGGTGCAGCCGAAGTGCTTTCCGCCTGTGAGAATGTTGGTAAGACCGCCGAAAATAAGGTCAATATGAGTGTTTACTCCGACTCTGAGCATTTCATCAACATCGTAGTCAATGCCGTAATCCATCAGATATAAGCCGTCTTCAACCTTGGTAAGAGTCTGAACGGTTTCAACCTGCTTGGCGAAAATACCGAAATTGCCGCTGAAAAAACATATTATCGCAGAAAGAACGGCACAGCTTGCCTTTATTACAATCATTCTGATTTCTCCTTATTGTACAAATGTGTATTCGCCGGGATTAAGTTGGAATACTGCTTTTCCGTCTTTGAGCTCAAGCTCCGAAACGGAAACAGCTTTACCGTTGACCTTTATGCTGTCACCGGTAACGGGAAGCTCAAGTACGGTTTCAACGGGTACCGTGCAGCTGTATTCAAGACCCTTTTCGGTGCTCCATGCGCTCTTGATAAGACCTGAAGCCGAGTTGAATTCCGCCTTGACCCATTTGATGTTTTTCTGTCCTTCGGGCAGTTCTTTTTCTGTTCTGAAATCTATTCTCGGTGAAAGTGCAAGCTTTTTGAAACCGGGCTCTGCTGCTTCAATACCGGCCATGTAACGGTACATCCATTCAACAACGGCACCGTATGCGTAGTGGTTAAATGAATTCATGCCGACATCGCCGAAGCCTTTTTCCTTGGTGTAGGAGTTCCATCTTTCCCAGATTGTGGTTGCACCCTGGTCAATGCTGTAAAGCCATGAGGGCTCTTTCCTCTGAAGCAGAAGATTATATGCGGTTTTGTCTTTGCCGAATTTTGAAAGAGTGGGGCAGAGGTTATATGTGCCGAGGAAACCGCAGGAAAGTCTGTCACCGTTGTCTTTGATCTGCTGTGCAAGCTCGTCCGCAACTCCGGCCTCTGCGCTTTCGTCAAGCAGACCGAAGGCAAGGGCGATTATCTTGTTGCACTGTGTTTTTTCGACAAGCTTGCCGTCCTTCATGAAGTTATCGTTGAAGAACTCACGGGCTTTTGCTTTAAGGTCATTATAGTAGGGGATTCTGTCGGTTCTGCCGATGACTTCACTCATATAAATCATAAGGTCGATGTCGTGGCAGAAATATGCCGATGAAATGAATTCGTTTTCGCACCAGTCATAGGCAAGCCAGTCACCGTATCTGGGAATGGGGCCCGAATAACCGTATTTTGTGACAAGACCCGCAATGTATTTTTCCATGGCATCGAAATGCTCTTCAATAATTGTCTTGTCACCGAAAATCTTATACATATTGTAAGGAATGATAACTCCGGCATCAGCCCAGGCGCAGGCGTCCTCACTTGAGCAGCAGCCTACTCTCGGGTTAACATCGGCAAATCCGCCGCTTTCGCTCTGTGAATCTCTCATGTCCTGCATCCACTTGCGGAAGAAGCCGTAAACATCGGCATTATAAGCGGCCGTGGTGCTGAATGCCTGAGCGTCACCTGTCCAGCCGAGTCTTTCATCTCTCTGCGGGCAGTCTGTGGGAACGCTGAAATAATTGCCTCTCTGTCCCCAGAGTGCATTTGAGAAAAGCTTGTTTACAAGCTCGTCTGATGTTTCGATTTTTCCTGTTTCGGTGTTGTCATTGCCGACGACCTCGGCAGTAAGGTCAATAATTTCAATGTCATCATCGGCAGTAATTTCAACATATCTGTAACCGAAGAAGGTGAATGTGGGTCTGTATTCCTCTTCGCCCTTACCGGAAAGCACATAATAAGCCTTGCCGAGTGCGGAGCGGAGGTTTATGGTGTAAACGGAACCCTCGGGGCCGTCATTGCCTCTTTTGAGCTTACCAGAGTCATTAAGGAACTCGGCATAACGCATTTTGATTGTCGTGCCTTCTGCACCCTTGACCTTTATTTTGAGCCAGCCGACGGATTCCTGTGCAAAGTCAACGGTGAGCTTCTGACCGTCAAGAAGGGTAAGGGGAAGCTTTGCGTCTGCATTCTTGATGTGAAGCTTGCCGTAATGGCTGCGGTTGAATTCTATACCGTCGGAAACCGTGATAACGGCGGGCTTTAAGCAAAGACCTTTTCTTACTCTTATTTCGGGGCCGATAAACCGGGTAACCTCGCCTTTATAATCGTAAATTTCGGGTTCTTCCCATTCTTTCAGCTCATAATCCGGTTTTGAAATAACGCAGTAGCAGTCTTCTCTGCCGTCACGGTATTCTCCGTCCCAGATATCGGCTGTTCTGATTTGTCCGCCGACCTTGCATTTCCAGCTCTTATCGGTAACGGCAAGCTCTTTTTCGCCGCTGTAAATGCTTGCGAGGAAAGCGGGAGCATCTTCACCGTAGCGGCCGCCGGCTATTCTGCCGGTGTACCAGCCGTTGGCAAGCACGGCAAGAATTCTGTTTGTGCCTTCTTTCAGCTCAACATCATATTTTGTGTAAAGGGTGCGTTTATCGTAAGAGGACCAGCCGGGTTTCATTTCGCCCGTTCCGATTCTTTCACCGTTTATGAAAATGTCAACATTGCCCAGAGCGGTGAAATATACCGTTGCTTTACCTGCCTGCGCTTCAAAATCTTTAACGAACATGGGCAGACCTTTCCATGCTATCAGGTCATTGTGCTGATAAAGTCTGCTCTTTCTCTGCCCCCAGGGACTGTTTGCACCGCCGAAAAAAGTATCGTACTCTGTGGTGATGAATTTTGCTTTTTCAAAGATTTTTTCCATATTCGTTCTCCTTTTTATTTTGATTCCAACGCTTTGATTACTGCGTCGGCAACTCTCTGACTTGATTTTCCGTCGAGACTTGTAAAGAACTTGTGCTTAAACGGTTCTATCTTATATTCTTCAAAATCTCCGTCAATTACGGCTTGCGTAAGCTCTTCACGGGTGAAAGCTATTTTGCCGGGAACGAAGTTTTCAAAGTCACAGTAAAAATCACGCTCGGAAATATACTGATAAAGGTCGTAGGGATAGAAAAGCATTGGTATGTTGAGCAGTGAGGCTTCAAATACCGAGCTTGAATAATCGGTAATAAGCAGGTCCGTTACAAACAGCAGGTCATTGAGCTCGTCTTCATCTGAAAGGTCAATGATATAATCCTTGTATTTTTCATTGATTGTAAAGCGTTCCGGGCAGAAGGGATGGAACTTGATGAGAATTGCATAATCACTGCCGATGTTTTCATAAAATTCGTTGGGGTCAAAAACGCTTGTGGGGTAATATGCGCTCTTTTGGCCGATTCCTCTGAATGTGGGAGCAAAAAGAATGATTTTCTTATCCCTGAGCTGAGGATATTTTTCATAAAAGCCGTTTCTTACATTTTCGGCATAGGCTTCATCGGCAAAAATATCTGTTCTGGGTATTCCGGTTGCGAGCACTTTTTCGTCGCTGATGCCGAAGCCCTCGGCATAATATTTTCTGATTTCCTCGGAGCTTACTATGGTGTAATCGTACATTCTGTGGTTGGGTGAGGTCTGCTTGGGGCTGCCTGTCTTGCCGAGTCTTGAAAAGCCGAAGGTCTTGAAAGCACCGCAGGCGTGCCAGAGCTGGAAAAGAGTGACATCCTTGCGCTTTTCAACGGTGTTGAGCAGATTATAATAATCGTCAACAATAACGACCTTTGAGGTTGCGTAAAGCTCATAAAAACGCTTTTTGTTTTTATTCTTTGTAAATCTGTCAAGCTCGGAGCACATAAGGAACTGAAAATCAATGTCCTTGCGGTCCTTGATAAGGTCATAGACATATTTTTCGTTGCCGCCGAGCTCATCGCGTCTGCCGGAAATGAAAGCAATTCTGTTTTCGACAACCGGCTTTCTGCAAAGCTTTTTGTAATATCTGTTGTAATGCTCTTCTTCAACACGGACAAGCTTGTAGGCTATATCCTGACCCTTGAAAACGGTTTTCAGATAGCTTGCGATGTTGGTTTTTATCTGACCGATAATTATGTTTTTTCTGCCCTCGACCTGAGCGTAGGTGTGCTGCGGAATGAGCTCAAGCCCTGCGAAAATACCGTCAATTATGAAATAGGGGAGCAGCAGAACACAGAGCAGCATATTGACAAAGAAGTTGAGACCCTTGCAGAGCTTTGAAAGCGTTTCAAATGCTCCGCTTTTATTTTTAATGAGATTTTCTTTAACCTTGATGACTATTCTGCTGTTCTGAGGTTCGGGAACATAGCAGAATGTTTTTTGCGGAAGCTCTTCTTCATCCTCCTGAAGGAAATCACTTCTGTAAATTGTCGCACCGTCAAAAGCGGAGCCGCCCACATATTTTTTGTCGATTTTCAAGTCGGCATTCTGTGAATTTATGCCGTCGGAAATGACAAAGGGCATATTTTCACTGCATTCGTCGCCGAAACTTACTTCAAAGCTTACATAAATATCGTCATTTGAAGTGTTGTCTGTGAAAACATAATCAAAAAGGTAGGTGTAGGAGCAGATTGCGGCTATATCTCCCGTTTTAGTGCGGTTGAAAACGCCTTTGACAAGGAAAGGCAGGCGCCTTACCTCATCGCCTCTGCGGAAAATAATTCTTACCTTAGGTGTGACGGTAACGGTGTCTGGATAAATCAGCACGGCATCAAATTTGATTTTGCTCTTTTTTACCGTGACATCGTTTATCATCATTTTACAGTCAGTCATTGTAAACCTCCGATATGAACTATATGCGGCTTATCAGCTCGCATATTATTGAGTTTGATATAAGAAAACCTTTTGGGGTCAGACAAATGCGTTCTGCCGAAACATCGGCAAGCCCGCCGGCTTTCAGCTTCTCTGCATAATCAAAGAATTTATCCGGCAGGGGATAACCGAAACGCTTTTCGAACTCCGACGGATTCAGGCCCTCTTTAAGACGCAGAGCAAGCATTATATATTCTTCTTCATCGCCGCCCTCGCCGTCATAAACGGGCTCAGTGCCGCTTAAAAAGCAATCAATATCCGGGGGATAAAAGAATCTTTTGCCGTCAATAAATGAATGAGCGGCAGGGCCGATACCGAGATATTCTTCACATTTCCAGTATTTCAGATTATGTCTGCTTTCTTTGCCGGGAAGTGAAAAATTCGATATTTCATATTGATAAAATCCTGCTTTTTCAAGCTCCGAAACGGTCTGAAGATACATATCGCTTACGGTATCGTCGTCGGGCAGAATGAGCTTTTCGCGGTTTTTCCCGAAGTAGGTGTTTTCTTCGATTTTGAGTATGTATGCGCTGATGTGGCTTGCGCCCGAATGAGTGCAATAGCCTATTGATTCGGAAAGGGACTCCGCCGTCTGCCCGGGTACGCCGAGCATAAGGTCAAGGGAAATATTATCTATTCCCGCTTTAACGGCTCTTTCAATGCCCCGGCTTACTTCGGCACAGCCTGCCCGTCTGCCGAGACTTTTTCTTTCGGTATCGCGGGCACTTTGCAGACCCATGGAGATGCGGTTTACACCTGCGTTTTTCAGCAGAGCAAAATCAAAATCCGTGTTTTCTTTTCCTGTGTCCGACGGATTGCATTCCACCGTGATTTCAGCATCATCCGTAAAATCAACAGCATTCAGTATATCCGACAATCTCTTTGAGCCGAGCTGAGAGGGGGTGCCTCCTCCGAAATAAACGGTGTCAAAAACACGCTTTTCGTTTTTCAGCTTTTCAATGAGCTTTTGTGTGTATTTCTCTTTCAGCTCATCATCTGCTCTGAAAGAATAAAAGTCACAGTAAGGACATTTGCCGACACAGAAAGGTATGTGAATATAGAGCCCGACGGGCTTTGAATCAGTCATTGTCATCAAGCTTGAGAACAGCCATAAATGCTTCCTGCGGAACCTCAACGGTACCGAACTGGCGCATTCTCTTTTTGCCTTCCTTCTGCTTTTCAAGCAGCTTTTTCTTTCTTGTAATGTCGCCGCCGTAGCATTTTGCAAGCACATCCTTGCGCATTGCCTTGACGGTTTCACGGGCGATTATTTTTCCGCCTATGCCTATCTGAATGGGTATTTCGAACATCTGACGGGGAATATTATCCTTAAGTCTTTCGGCAATTTTTCTTGCTTTGCCGTAAGCTTTTTCGGAATGGATTATGAATGAAAGGGCGTCGATTACATCACCGTTGAGCAGAACATCAAGCTTGACGAGCTTTGATTCACGGTAATCGCTTATTTCATAGTCAAATGAAGCATAGCCCCTTGTTCTCGATTTAAGTGAATCAAAGAAATCATAGATTATTTCATTCAGCGGCAGTTCATAATGAATATCAACTCTGTCCGTTGTGATATAATCCATATTCTTGAAAATACCGCGTCTGTCCTGACATAAATCCATAATCGTTCCCACATATTCCGAGGGCGCATAGATATGAGCATTTGTAAACGGCTCCTCGCAGGAGGCGATAATTGCAGGGTCGGGGTAGTGGGTCGGGTTGTCTATTTCAATGGTGGTGCCGTCGGTAAGGTTTATCTTGTAAACAACGCTGGGAACGGTTGTAACAAGGTCAAGGTCATATTCTCTTTCAAGTCTTTCCTGAATGATTTCAAGGTGAAGCAGACCGAGGAAGCCGCAGCGGAAGCCGAAGCCGAGAGCACCGGAGGTTTCGGGCTCGTATGTCAGAGCGGCATCGTTAAGCTGTAATTTTTCAAGGGCATCACGCAGGTTTTCGTAATCGGCACCATCTGCCGGATAAATGCCGCAGAAAACCATGGGGTTTACCTTTCTGTAACCGGGCAGAGGCTCGGAGGCGGGATTTTCGGCTGTCGTTACCGTGTCACCGACTCTTGCGTCGCCGACAGTCTTGATTGATGCCGTAATATATCCGACTTCGCCCGCGGTAAGCTCCTTGCAGGGCTCGGGTTCCCTTGCACGCATATATCCCGTTTCGACAACCGTAAATTCCGCACCCGTTGCCATCATTCTCATGGTGTCGCCGGGTTTGATTTTGCCTTCTTTTATGCGAACATAAACAATAACGCCTTTGTAGCTGTCATAAACCGAGTCAAAAATAAGAGCACGGCAGGGCTTGTCGTCAATCGCTTCGGGAGCGGGAACATATTTTACGATTGATTCAAGAACGGCTTCGACATTTTCACCTGTTTTGGCAGAAACTCTCGGAGCCTCGGAGCAGTCAAGACCGATTACATCCTCAACCTCCTTTGCGACTCTTTCGGGGTCAGCGGAGGGAAGGTCGATTTTGTTTATTACGGGAACTATTTCAAGGTCGTGGTCAAGGGCAAGATAAGTGTTTGCAAGGGTTTGCGCCTCAACACCCTGGGTGGCGTCAATAATGAGTATGGCACCCTCACAGGCAGCAAGGGAGCGGGAAACCTCATAATTGAAGTCAACATGACCCGGAGTGTCAATGAGATTGAGTACATATTCTTCACCGTTGTCGGCAGTGTAATTGAGCTTGACGGCGTGTGCTTTGATGGTTATGCCTCTTTCTCGTTCAAGATCCATTTTGTCAAGAAGCTGTTCGGTCATGTCGCGCAGAGCCACGGACTTCGTTTTTTCGAGAAGTCTGTCGGCAAGGGTCGATTTACCGTGATCTATGTGGGCTATTATGCAGAAATTTCTGATGTTTTCTTTATTAACGGACAATTTTATTACCTCTCAGTGTCAGATTATGTTGCTTGCGGTTCTTTTTATATCATCTTTGCCTATCCACATATCCTCCCAGGCATGGCCTGCAATAATTTCAAGGCGTTTTTTGTCTTTGTCGGATATTTCAACGCTTCCCGTTTCATGCTTCATCGCAATGACCGATTTTATCATTTCGTGGTCTTTTCTGTCCATTTTGTAGAAAATAATCAGAATTACGGAAAGAGCGGAGAAAAGGGCGGGCAGATAACTGCTTATGAATCTTAAGCCGAAAATGGTTTTCGGTGACTGCTTTGCAAAATCCGTTACCTTTGTGTCATAGCCGAAGCCTGCAAGGCTGAAACCGAGAATACCGGTTATGAAGCTGTTTATTGTCTTCTTTACAAATGAATTGAAGGTAGTGATAACGCCCTCACGGCGGCGTCCGGTTATGAGCTCGTCAACATCAGTTACATCGGGCTGAATGTTGTTTGTTACAAAGCCGGGGCCGGAATAGCCGAAATTATAAAGAATTGCGGCAATATAAATAATTGCGGTGGGTGTTTTCGGGGTAACGAAACTGTTTATCAGCAGACCTGCGGTCATAATCGGGCCGAGAAGCAGGCCGCAGATTCTCTTGTCCCTGAATCTTACAAGGAAATAGTTGACGGGTGAGCCCATGAATTCACTGACTCCGGAAACCACATTGAGTACATTGAAGATTCTGTACCTGTCGGCAATGCTGATAATGTAGAACTGGTCTGCATACGAATAACAGCTTCTTGCAAGGTTATAGAAAAGGTTTATGAAGAAATACTGCCTGAATGCTCTGTTTCTGAAAACCTGAATGTATTCCGAGAAAAAGTATTTCCAGTCGATTTTCGGTACTTCAAGGTCAAGGGAGCTTTCTTCCTTGCAGGTGAAAAAGCAAAGAATGGGGGACCAGAGGAACCAGACGGCAAGTATGATTCCGCAGAACATATATTTGCTCTTGTCGGCGGGGGAAGGATTGCTCATATTTACTCCGCCGAGCACAAGACCCATGAAAGCAAAGGAAAGGGACTGCCCGATTGAGTTGAAAGCATATTCGATTATCTTGAACTGAGTTCTTTCAAAATATTTCGGTGCAACCGTCGGAAGCATTGCTTCGTGCGGTATGCTCATCATGGTATAGCCGCTGCTGAAAATAAACGAAGCAATAAGATAGTAAGCGGTTTTATAATTATCGGGTGTGCCGAAGGAGCACCATTTCATTATGTAGGAAATGAAAAACGGAACTATACCGATGATAAGATAAATTCTGTGCTTGCCGAAACGGGATTTTGTTCTGTCGGTAATGAGGCCCATTGCAATGTCTGTTACGGCATCAATTATGCCGTTTATCATGCTTATGGTACCCGTTACCTTTGTGTTCATTCCCTCAACAAAGTTAAGAAATTGCTGATGGTAAAGATTTATGGGATAGTTTGCTCCGCCGAGAGTGATATTTGCGCAGTTGTAGCTGAGCATTGGCCTTATATATTCCCAGGTGTTGCCTTCAATACCTACGGCGTTTTTTACTTTTTCACCGAAGCCCATTATTACACCTCCGATGTATAATTTTATACTATTTTATCATACCAAATATCACTTTGCGGGTCAAGAAAATTATTTTATAAATATACATATTTTTTATATAAAAACTGATGACTTTTATATTATGCTGTGATATACTGAAACGGTATACTGGGATAATATTCTGTGGAGGAATTATATGGCAGAGCAGATTATCAGCGTTGACAGAATGGAACAGGCCGTGAGCCTTTTCGGCTCCTTTGATGAAAATGTAAGGTTGATTGAAAAGGAATTTTCGGTTTCCGTTGTCAGCAGGGGCTCGGACCTTAAAGTAACGGGCGATGATGAAAATGTTATGAAGGGCGTAAGAGCCGTCAACGGGCTTCTGACTCTTATCAACAGAGGCGAAACTCTGAGCGACCAGAATGTTCGCTATGTTCTCAATCTTGTCAATGAGGGTAATGAAGATAAAATAGAGCAGATGGCCTCCGACTGTATCTGTATTTCCGCCAAGGGCAAGCCCGTGAAGCCGAAAACCCTCGGTCAGAAGAAATATATTGAAAGTATCAGAAAAAATACAATAACTCTTGGCGTCGGTCCCGCCGGTACGGGCAAAACCTATCTTGCCGTTGCCATGGCCGTTACGGCTTTCAGAGCAAAACAGATAAACAGAATTATTCTTACAAGACCCGCTGTTGAGGCAGGCGAAAAGCTGGGCTTTCTTCCCGGCGACCTTCAGCAGAAGGTTGACCCTTATCTTCGCCCTCTTTATGATGCTCTATTTGATATGCTCGGTGCGGAAAACTTTCAGAAGCATCAGGAACGCGGTGACATTGAGGTTGCTCCTCTTGCCTATATGAGAGGCCGTACTCTTGATGACAGCTTCATTATTCTTGATGAGGCACAGAATACCACCACGGAGCAGATGAAAATGTTTCTTACCCGTCTCGGTTTCAATTCAAAGATGGTCGTTACGGGTGATATTACTCAGATAGATCTGCCGGACGGTAAGCATTCGGGTCTTAAAGAGGCAATGAAAATACTCAGAAATATTGATGATATAGGTATTACAAAATTCAACGAAAAGGATGTCGTTCGTCATCGCCTTGTGCAGGATATAATCAAGGCTTATGAAAAGAACGACGAGGAGAAAAACAGAAAATGACAAAAAAAGTAAATGTTATTATTTCAAAGGACGGTAATGTTGTTATTCCGTCGGGTGCAAGGCCCCTTGTGCGCCGCTGCTGTGAGGCTGTTCTTGCCGAAGAAAGCTTTGCCGACCCTGCGGAAATAAGCGTAACCTTTGTTGATGATGACAGAATACATGAGCTGAATAAAGAATTCAGAAATATTGACCGCTCAACGGATGTTCTTTCTTTTCCTCTGGGTGAAAACGGCATTTATGATACAAATTACGACACCGGAGCAAAAATGCTCGGTGATGTGGTGATTTCAATTCCTCACGCCGTTGCTCAGGCTGAGGAGTACGGCCATTCCCTTCAGCGGGAAATAGGTTTTCTCACCGTTCATTCAATGCTTCATCTTCTCGGTTATGACCATGTGAACGGCGGAGAAGAAGAGGCTTTGATGAGAGAAAAGGAAGAAAAGGTTCTCACAAAACTCGGATTAAAGAGAGATACGGAGTGAGTAATTATGAAAAGCTTTCTGAAAGGTTTTGTTTATGCCGGAAAAGGTGTTTACTACTGTTTTTATAACGAAAGAAA
>JAZUJJ010000023.1:0-61755 GCA_045642725.1 Acutalibacteraceae bacterium | reverse complement strand
CAATTCCGGGATAGCAGATAAGCATCTGAAATCCCGGAATATTCTTTTGTAAAACAGTTTTTGAGATAAAATCGTTGAAGACAGCCTTATCTTTGAGTGATTTATAACATTCAAAGTTGCGACAGATCCGGTATTGACAAGCTTTCATAAATGTGATATACATAGATTGTTAATGCATATATATCCGATGTATAGGAGGCTGACTATGAAAATCAATAAAGAATTATCAAAAGGAAGCAATGCACTTCTTGTGCTCAGCGTACTTGCAAGGGGAGATTCCTATGGCTATCAGATAGTCAAGGTAATCGAAAATGCAAGTCAGGAGGTTTTTGTCATGAATGAGGGCACATTATACCCGATACTTCATTCACTTGAAACCGAAAAATATGTTGAGTCCTATTGGTGCGAAGCGGAGGGAAGAAAAAGAAAATATTATAAAATAACCGACAAGGGCCGCAAGCAGCTTGTTGAAAAGGAAAAAGAATGGAAGGTCTTTTCAACGGCAGTGGAAAAAGTCCTCGGATTTACGGAGCTTATCAATGCCTGATTTTGAGAAAATAACAGAATATCTTACCTCGGGAATACTGTTCAGTAATGACCGTGAAAATGTGAAAAATGAGCTTTATGATCACCTCATGTGTCACTATGAAACAAATATTGCCTGCGGAATGAATGAGGAAGAAGCTGTTAATGCGGCTAAAAAGAATCTCGGTAATTTGAGCATTCTTAAATTTCAGCTCGAAAAAACTCACCATTATAATCCTGTAAAGGCTTTTAACTTTACATCGTTTTCTGTGATTACGGGTGTTATACTTGTACTGATTTGCAATGTTATTTATTGTATGAATTCAGTTGCCGGTTTTTTTGCTGCTGTTGTAGGCTTCGGTCTTTCAATCACAGGGGCGGGAAGTCTGCAAAAAGCTATCGGTAAATTCAGACCGACGGCGTTACTTTTTGTTCTGTCCGGTTTGATGAAATTAACAACTTATATTCTGACCCCATACACTTCCGATTTGTTTGATTTAATCGGCGAAACGGGAAACACGATTATTAAGGTTGTAATTGAATATTTATATCCGCTTATTCTGGTTTTACCTATTACTTTTTTGAAATATGATATGATCAAGTTAGCCGGAGCACAAAAAAACAACTCATATAAAGATAAGGTCTTAGTGCCTTGTGTTTTTGTAGCTTTTTTCAGCTTTTTCCGGGAGCTTGATCCCGGCTCGATACTCAAGAATAATACGGGAATTAATATGTTTTATGACAGCCGTATTGCAGTAAGCGAAGTTATATTAAGCTTGATTTTTTCATTTTTAACTTTCTGCCTCTTTAAGAATTATTTCAGCAAAATAAAAGCAGACGGAAAAGAATATTTTTTTGAAAGCTCATATTATAAAAGTGTCAGAAATGTATTGCTCTGCTTATTATCGGTTATAATTTCAATATCGGCTGCCGATATATTATATTCGGGTTATTCTGCCCGTCAAATCAAGGTTTACGAAAAAAATGACTGTGAATTGTCTGAAAGTGAATACAAAAGGATTTGCGGGGAATTGAAAAAATACGGTGTTACCGATGAAATAATAAATGTTTTGTCAAAAAGTGAAATAGAGACATTCAAATATATTGAACCGTTTTCCGAAAATTCAAATTTTTATCAGAGATGTGTTACCGAAAATGAAGAACTGGATACCGGATTTTATGAAACGGATAAAATGAATTATTTTCATTGCGCGATTCCCATTGACAGATTTGCTTACGGTGACCCGATAAAAAGTTATGATAAAACCGATGAGTACATTATGTATCTTGATGTTTATGATTTGCCGGAAAGCAGCGGCAAAGGTAAATACAACGGGGTGTTCATAAGCACGGAATCCGATGCATATTGTCCGGTCAGACTTCAATCGTTAAAAGGTGTAAATGTGATAAACGGAGTTTTGATGAATGCCAAAGTTAATCCCGGCTTAAATACGGAAAATTGTTTTGGCGGAGAAGTTTACTGTAAAGGCAGAACATATATAAAAATGATATATTTTGCAAAATACACGGAAAAATATACCGACAGCAACGAATATGAGGTTGCCATGTTTGAAAGTATGCTTGTAAACCGTAAGAGAAAGGTAGAAATGTTTACAAGGTCTGCCTGTGATTATTGCTTGTATCAGAGAAAAGAAAATCTGATTGCTCCCGGGTATGAATGCATCATTCCCAATGGTTCAAAAGAAATTCTGCGCAGCCCGTGGATTTTCAGATACAGATACAGATAAAAAGGAAGAGATGGTTTAATTCGTGTGAATGAACCATCTCTTTTGCATAGCGGTTATTTAAGCTTTTCACTCAGCTCGGCAAGCTCCTGCATTGTCATGGTTTCGGCGCGTATATTCGGGTCGAAACCGCAGGCGGCAAGGGCATCGGCAACCGTGCTTTTTGAAAGGCCGAGGCCTGAGCTTAAGGAATTGACTGCGGTTTTTCTGCGCTGACCGAAGGCGGCACGCACAAGGTCAAAAAAGAATTTTTCATTTGTTACGCTGACAGGGGGATTTTCTCTTATATCCATTCTTATAACGCTGCTGTCAACCTTTGGCGCAGGCATAAAACAGGAGGACGGCACATCAAAGAGCTTGTTTGCATCGGAATAATAATCAACGGCTGCCGTAACCGCACCTGAATCCCTGCTGCCCACCTCGGCGCAAATTCTCTGTGCCGCTTCCTTCTGCACCATGACCGTAACGGATTTTACGGGCAGTCTGCTTTCAAGAAGCATCATAATTACGGGTGAGGTTATGTAATAGGGAAGATTTGCGCAGATATATACATCCATTCCCGCAAATTCATCCTCAATAAGCTTTTTCAGGTCGATTTTGAGAATGTCGTCATTTATGATTTTTACATTGTCAAAATCCGCAAGGGTTTCGCCGAGAATCGGCAAAAGGCGTTTGTCAAGCTCAATGCTGACAACCTTTTTTGCCCTTTTTGCAAGCTCGGCTGTGAGCACGCCTATGCCGGGGCCGACCTCTATGACGCCGCTCTCGCTGTCGGCACCGCATCTCAGTGCCATTTCGGGGCATATATCGGGGTCAATTATGAAATTCTGCCCCAGGGATTTGGAAAAATGAAATCCGTTTTTGCCCATTATTTTTTTTACGGTTTCGATGTTTGTTAAATCGTACATATCCGTTCCTCATGTTTTGTCAAAAATACTTGTTCAACAAAAGAAATAATTGTAAACTCTCCCGTTGATTTTTGAATACTGTTATAATATAATACAATATAATATCCGATTATAATGGAATATTTTGAGAAAAAGGCGGGTTTAATATGGCAATTCTCGTTACCGGCGGCGCCGGATTCATCGGCTCCCACACTTGCGTTGAGCTTCTCAATGCCGACTATGAAACCATTATACTTGATAATCTCTCCAACAGCAAGAGGGAAAGTGTAAATCGTGTTGAAGAAATTACGGGCAAAAAAATAAAATTCGTTGAGTGTGACATCCGCGACCGCAAAGGGCTTGACAAAATCTTTGCGGAAAACAAAATAGATGCCGTTATTCATTTTGCCGGTCTTAAGGCCGTCGGCGAAAGCTGTGAAAAGCCCCTTGAATATTATGACAACAATATCGGCGGCACGGTCATGCTTCTTGAAGCCATGAGAGATGCAGGGTGTAAAAAAATTGTTTTCAGCTCCTCCGCCACGGTTTACGGAGAAGAAAATATTTCTCCCCTGCGTGAGGATATGCCTGAGGGTAAAACCACCAATCCGTACGGAACGACAAAGCTTTATATTGAAAGAATACTTCGTGACACCTGTAAGGCTGACGGTGAATGGAGCGTATGCCTGCTCCGTTATTTCAACCCCATCGGTGCTCACAAGAGCGGAAAAATCGGCGAGGACCCCAAAGGAATACCCAATAATCTCGTGCCCTATGTTGCTCAGGTCGCCATAGGCAAAAGGGATCATCTCAGCGTTTTCGGTGACGATTATGACACCCATGACGGAACGGGTGTGCGTGACTATATTCATGTTGTTGACCTTGCTCTCGGTCATATCAAGGCTGTTGAAAAGGTGCTCGGTGAAAAGGGCTGCTTTACATACAATCTCGGTACGGGCACGGGTTACAGCGTGCTTGATGTTGTCAGGGCTTTTGAAAAGGCCTGCGGTCATTCAATAAAATACGAAATCGTTCCCCGCAGACCCGGCGACATTGCCACCTGCTATTCAGACCCGTCAAAGGCAAAGGCGGAGCTTGGCTGGGAGGCTGTCAGAGGCATTGACGAAATGTGCGAGGACAGCTGGCGCTGGCAATCCGAAAACCCGGACGGTTACTGCTGATGAAAAATTATATATGGGATTTTGACGGGATGCTGTTTGACAGCTATCCGCATATAACAGAGGCTTTTTGCCGGATGATGAGGGAAAACGGCAGAGAGGTTGACTTTGATGAGGCAAAGGCCTTGCTTGAAATAACCTTTTCCGTTTGCTATGAGCATTACGGCGTTACAAAGGAGCAGAGTGCAAGGCACCACGAAATCGAGCATGATTACGACCTTGAGCCCGTAGTGCTGCCTTTTGAAAACACATATAAAACCCTCGAAGCCCTTCATAAAAAAGGGTGCAGACATTTCCTTTACACTCACAGGGGAAATGAAACCTCACAGTATTACCTGAAAAAATACGGGATGTATGACTTCTTTGACGGTTTTGTGGATTCATCAATGAAATTTCCCTTGAAGCCCGCACCGGATGCCATTGAATATATCTGCACCGTGTACGGCCTTGACAAAAGCGAAACCGTTATGATAGGCGACCGCGAAATTGATGTTGCGGCAGGAAAAAATGCCGGGGTTTACGGCTGCCTTTACACCAAAAAGAAGGATGTAATCTCGGTTGCCGACAATATTGTTTCTGATATAATTGAAATAACAAACCTTTATGACGGAGGAGAAAAATGAGAGCTGTAATTACCGTTATCGGAAAAGACATGGTGGGTATTCTCGCCAAGGTTTCAAATGAATGCTGTATTCACAATATCAATGTTCTTGAAGTAACTCAGTCCATTCTTCAGGATATGTTTGCAATGATAATGATGGTTGATATTTCAAAGTCGGATATTCCTTTCACGGAGTTTGCCGACAATATCGGCAGAATGGGCAGTGAAATGGGCCTTTCCATCCACGCCATGCACGAGGATATTTTCAACGCCATGCATACAATCTGAAGGGAGTAAACTATGCTTAATGCCGGTGATATTCTTGAGACCATAACCATGATTCAGGATGAGCATCTTGATGTGAGAACCATAACAATGGGTATTTCGCTTCTTGACTGCTGTCACAGTGATGTTGACGTTATGTGCCGCAAGGTTTACGATAAAATTACCCGTTACGCAAAGGACCTTGTGAAAACGGGTGAACAGATAGAAAAGGAATTCGGTATTCCGATTATCAACAAGAGAATTTCAATTACTCCCGCGGCGATGATACTTGCTTCCTGCGACAACAAGGATGCCGTGAAGCTTGCGAAAACTCTTGACAATGCCGCAAAGACCTGCGGAGTAAATTTCCTCGGCGGCTTTTCCGCTCTTGTTCAGAAGGGCTTCGGCCCCGGCGACAGGGAGCTTATCGCCGCAATTCCAGAGGCTCTTGCTCAGACGGATTTCCTCTGCTCCTCGGTAAATATCGGCTCGACCAAAACCGGTATCAATATGGATGCCGTCGGTATGATGGGTCATGTTGTCAGACGCTCTGCGGAGCTGACGGCAGACAAGGGCTGCATCGGCCCGGCAAAGCTTGTTGTTTTTTGCAACGCCCCGGAGGATAACCCCTTTATGGCAGGTGCATTTCACGGCGCGGGTGAGCCCGACAGCGTTATAAATGTCGGCGTTTCCGGCCCCGGAGTTGTCAGAGCCGCTCTTGCAAAGGCGGGGGACTGCGACCTTACTCAGGTTGCCGATATAATCAAAAAGACCGCTTTCAAAATCACCCGTATGGGTCAGCTCGTGGCAAGTGAGGCATCGAGCCGCCTCGGTGTACCCTTCGGCATAGTTGACCTTTCTCTTGCCCCCACGCCGGCGGTGGGTGATTCGGTTGCACATATTCTTGAAGAAATGGGACTTGAAGCCTGCGGCTGTCACGGCACAACTGCCGCCCTCGCTCTGCTTAACGATGCTGTTAAAAAGGGCGGTGTTATGGCATCCTCCCATGTCGGAGGACTTTCCGGCGCATTTATTCCCGTTACGGAGGATGCGGGAATGATAGATGCCGCACGCTCCGGTGCACTTACGATAAATAAGCTTGAAGCCATGACCGCGGTTTGCTCCGTCGGTCTCGACATGATAAATATACCCGGTGACACTCCCGCCGATGTGATTTCCGCTATTATTGCCGACGAAGCCGCCATAGGTATGGTCAACTCAAAGACAACGGCAGTAAGAGTTATACCCGCAATCGGCAAGAATGTCGGTGACGAGCTCAGCTTCGGAGGACTTCTCGGAAGCGGCCCCGTCATGCCTCTTTCAAGCTGTTCACCCTCAAAATTCATCGCCAGAGGCGGCCGGATACCCGCACCCATGCAGTCACTCAAAAACTGACGGAGGTTTCTTATGCCGAAAAAGGACTCGAGAAACACAAAAAATAAAATAGTAAATGCCGCCTGGGAGCTTTTCTATAAATACGGCTACGAAAACACCACGGTGGAGGATATAGTTGTGGGCTCCGCCACCTCAAGAGGTTCGTTTTACCATTATTTCAACGGTAAGGATGAGCTTCTCACCACCCTTGCCAGCCTTTTTGACAGCAAGTATGAGGAGCTTGAAGAGAGCCTCGGTGACTTCGGAACAGCCTGGGACAAGCTGCTTTTTCTTAACCGTGAGCTTTTTGCCATGGTGGAAAACCGAGTGCCCCTTGATTTGCTTGCCCGTATGTATTCCTCACAGCTCACCACGACCGGTGACAGAAATCTGCTTGACCATAACAGAACATATTATAAGCTTCTGCGCAGAATAATAATTGACGGCAGAGAGAACGGAGAATTTACCGACGATATTTCCGTCAATGAAATCGTCAGGGCTTATGCCATGTGCGAAAGAGCCCTCATCAGCGACTGGTGTTTGTCAAACGGTGAATATTCCCTTGCCCGGGAAGCGGAAATAATGCTCCCGAGAATGCTGAAAGGATTCATGAAGTAAAAAAGAGATAGGCGATTTCCTAAATATGATATAAAAATAAGGGCTGACAAAAGTCAACCCTTGTTTTTTATAAATACGGATTATAAAGCTTCAACGATGTTCTTTGTATCTCTTGCGATAACAAGCTCTTCATTGGTGGGGATGACGAACATCTTTACCTTTGAGCCGGGAACGGAGATTTCAATTTCTTCGCCTCTGACATGGTTCTTTTCCTCATCAATGGCTGTGCCGAGGAAGCCGATGCTGTCGGCAATTCTCGTTCTGTACTGGGGATTGTTCTCACCGATACCGCCGGTGAATACAACGGCGTCAATGCCGCCCATGGCTGCTGCGAAGCCGCCGATATATTTTGCAAGCTGATGGCAGAGCATGGACTCAACAAGCTTTGCTTTTTCGTCGCCTTCTTTGGCTCTGTTTTCAATGGTACGGTTGTCGCTTGTGCCTGCTATGCCGAGCATACCGCTCTTTTTATTCATAAGAGAATCCATCTCGTCGGGGGTAAGGTTGCGGGCTTTCATGATTGTGGTTACGATTGCGGGGTCAACGGAGCCGCAGCGTGTGCCCATAATGATGCCCTCAAGGGGAGTAAGACCCATGGTGGTGTCGTAGCATTTACCATCTTTAACAGCGGAGATTGAGGAGCCGTTGCCGAGATGGCAGGTAACGATCTTTGTGCCTTCGGCTTTGCCGCCGAGCAGGTCAATGCAGCGGGCGGAAACATATCTGTGGCTTGTGCCGTGGAAACCGTATTTACGGATGCCGTCTTTCTCATAGAACTCATAGGGGAGAGCATAGAGATAAGCATAGTCGGGCATTGTCTGATGGAATCCGGTATCAAAAACGGCAACCTGAGGAACGCTCATGATCTTTTCGCAGGCCTCAATGCCTTTAAGGTTTGCGGGGTTGTGAAGAGGGCCGAACTTGAAGCATTCCTTGATAGCTTCCTTAACTGCATCGTTAACAAGAACGGAAGCGCTGAATTTTTCACCGCCGTGAAGAACTCTGTGGCCGACGGCACCGATTTCATCCATGGATGCGATAACGCCGTTTTCTTTGCTTACGAGAGTGTCGAGAACGAGCTGAATGGCTTCGCCGTGGTCAGCCATGAGGTGAGGCTGACTCTTGATGTTTTTGGATTCATCAGAGGGAACCTTGTGGGTAAAGGTGGCATTGCTGTCGCCTATCTGTTCGCAGATACCTTTTGCAAGCAGGTCTTCGTTTTCCATATCAATAAGCTGATATTTAAGGGATGAACTACCGCAGTTGATGACGAGAATTTTCATGTTTTTCACTCCAAATCAAAAATTTACTTGTAAAAATTTCCTAACTGCTTTATTATATACCCGTAACCGATTTTTTTCAAGAGTGAATTTGAGGAGGTGAAGCCGTGAAGGTTGCCGGAATTGTTGCGGAATATGACCCTTTCCATAACGGTCATAAATATCTGATTGACTGCGAAAAAAAAGCGGGGGCCACACATATCGTGGTCGTTATGAGCGGAAATTTCGTTCAGCGCGGCACACCTGCGGCTTTCCCCGTTGAAATAAGAACCCGTGCGGCACTTGAAGCAGGGGCTGACCTTGTGCTTCAGCTTCCCGTGAATTTTGCCGTTTCGGGTGCGGAAAATTTTGCAAGAGGCGCAGTTGAAATACTGACGGCCACGGGTATAGTTGATGAGCTTTGCTTCGGCAGTGAGAGCGGAAACATTGAGATACTGAAAAAGGCTTCGGAATTGCTTTGCGAAAATGCGGCGGATGAAGCGATAATTTCCGAGCTTTCGTCGGGCATAACCTACGCAAAGGCAAGGGAAAACGCTCTAAAAAAGCTTTGCCCCGGGGCCGAAGAAGCGGTTGCTGGAGCAAATAATATACTCGGTGTCGAATATATAAAGGCACTGAAAAAAACGGGAAGCAGCATCACTCCCGTGACATTCAAAAGGGTCGGAGCGGAGCATGATTCAGGCGAAAAAACAGATAATACGGCATCTGCAAGCGAAATAAGAAGGCTTATAACAGCGGGGGAGGATTATAAAAAATATCTTCCCGACGAGGTGTACCCTCTTTTTGATAGCAGTAAAAATACGGTGGATTTCAATAAATTTGAAACCGCAATTTTGTATAAAATGCGAACTGTTTCCGCAGAGGAAGCGGCACTTGCCGCCGATGTTTCCGAGGGTATAGAAAACAGAATTATTGCCGCCGCAGGCCAGGCGGCAAGTCTTGAAGAGCTCTATTCTTCGGCAAAAACCAAACGCTATACCCACGCAAGAATAAGAAGAATCGTGCTGTCGCTGCTGCTCGGAATCACCCGTGAGGATGCGGCTTTGCGGGTTCCGTATATCAGAATTATGGGTATCGGCGAAAACGGAAGCGAGCTTGTCAAAGCGATGAAAACTGCGGCTTCCCTGCCTGTTCTGAGCAAGACATCCGACATCTCACAGGCCGGAAAAGAAGCACGGCGTGTTTTTGAGCTAGAGAGCAGAGCAACCGACATTTATTCACTTATAAGAGAGCCCGTTCAGGCCTGCGGTGAAGAAATCCGCAGAAAAATCATCAAAAAACAGGCTTAAAACTATCCAAAAATTCATTTGAAAAGCAGAAAAATTTGTGACTTTTTACAAAATTAAATTATTTCTCTATATAAAACAAAATAATCATTGACTTATTGACGCAGGGCGTATATAATCCTAACCTACATTACTATGGAATATACGGCCCTGCTTCTTTCGCTTTATTTATATCCCATTTTATATATAAATAAGCGCATGAAACAGCCGATTTCAATGTGTAAATTATTGAACGGAGGATTATCAGATGCTCAAAGTGAAGCCCGTTACAAGAGGAAGCTGCACACGCATGAGCTTCGGCAAAATCAACGAGGTCATGGATATGCCCAACTTGATTGAAATCCAGAAGTCATCCTACAACTGGTTCAAAGAGGTAGGCCTCAAGGAAGCCTTCCGTGATATGGCAGACATCACGGATTATTCAGGCAACCTTGTGCTCAGCTTCATTGATTACAGCTTTGATGACAAGCCAAAGTACAATGTGCGTGAATGCAAAGAAAGAGATACCACCTACAATGCCCCCATGAGAGTTAAGGTTCGCCTTCAGAATAAGGCCACCGGAACAATCAAGGAGTCAGAGGTCTATATGGGAGATTTCCCGATTATGACCGAAAGCGGTACCTTCGTTATCAACGGTGCAGAGAGAGTTATCGTTTCACAGTTGGTTCGTTCCCCCGGCGTTTATTATGATATGACCCATGACAAGACAGGTAAGGAGCTTTACACAAGCACCATCAACCCAAACAGAGGTGCCTGGCTTGAATACGAAACCGATGTCAACGACATTTTCTATGTGAAAATAGACAAGAACAAGAAGCTTCTCATCACCACTTTCGTGCGTGCTCTGGGTCTCAGCTCCAACCAGGAGATACGCGAGTTCTTCGGCGAGGATGCAAAGCTCGAAGCCACTCTCGAAAAGGATGAAACCAGAAACACCGAAGAAGCTCTTATGGAAATGTTCAAGAAGATGCGTCCCGGCGAGCCTGTAACTCTCGAGAGCGCTCAGCAGAACATTGACAATCTTTTCTTTGATGCTTACCGTTATGACATTTCCCGTGTCGGCCGTTATAAATACAACAAAAAGCTTGCTCTTGCAAACCGTCTTCCCGGTTGTGTAATTGCAGAGCCCGTTGTAAATGAGGCTACCGGCGAAGTTCTTGCAATGCCCGGCGATGTTATGGACAGAGCCAAGGCACATGAGCTTGAAACCGCAGGCGTGTGGAAAGTCGTTGTTGCCTGTGAAGACGGCACAAAGCTCAATGTTATCTCCAACCGCATGGTTGAGCCTCTTGAGCTTCTTCCCGCCGGCATCACCAAGGAAGAGCTTCAGGAAATCGCAATCAATGAAAAGGTAAGATTTTCCGTGCTTACCGAAGTTATTGAAAAGTGCGGCGACGACAAGGATGCCCTTCTTGCTGAAATGAGAGCCCGCTGCGATGACCTTATTCCCAAGCACATCATCAGAGACGATATTTACGCCAGCGTCAACTATGTCAACTGCCTGACAAAGCACGTGGGCAATATCGACGATATAGACCACCTCGGAAACAGAAGAATCCGTTCCGTAGGCGAGCTGCTTCAAAACCAGTTCAAGATCGGTCTTTCAAGAATGGAAAGAGTAGTCCGTGAAAGAATGGCTATTCAGGCACAGGAAGAGGACGAAAAGATTACGCCGCAGAGCCTTATCAACATCCGTCCCGTTACCACTGCCATCCGTGAATTCTTCGGTTCATCACCGCTTTCACAGTTCATGGATCAGAATAACCCTCTTGCCGAGCTTACTCATAAGCGCCGTATTTCAGCTCTCGGCCCCGGCGGCCTTTCAAGAGACAGAGCCGGATTCGAGGTTCGAGATGTTCACTACACTCACTACGGCAGAATGTGCCCCATTGAGACCCCCGAAGGTCCCAACATCGGCCTTATCTCCTATCTTGCAACCTATGCAAAGATAAACGAATACGGCTTCATCGAGGCACCTTACAGAAAGATAGACAAGGCTACCGGCGTTGTGCTTGACGAGGTTGAGTACATGACAGCCGACACCGAGGATGATTTCATTGTTGCCCAGGGTAATGAGCCTCTTGACGAAAACAACAGATTCGTCAACAAGACCATTGCCGCAAGATTCAGAGACGGCTTCCTTGAAACAGACGCCGCAAATGCTGATTACATGGATGTTTCTCCCAAGATGCTTGTTTCCGTTGCAACCGCAATGATTCCTTTCCTTGAGAACGATGACGCAAACCGTGCTCTCATGGGTTCAAACATGCAGAAGCAGGCTGTTCCTCTTCTCAAGACAGATGCTCCCATAGTCGGAACAGGTATGGAATACAAAGCCGCTGTTGACTCCGGCGTTTGCGTTCTTGCCAAGGCACCCGGCATTGTTACCAAGGTCTGCGCAGACAGCGTTGAAGTCCTTGAAGACGGCGGCAGTGTCAAAGAATATGAGCTTATCAAGTTCATGCGTTCCAACCAGGCCACCTGCAACAATCAGAGACCTATCGTTTCCGTTGGTCAGAGAGTTGAAAAGGGCGAAGTTATTGCCGACGGTCCCGCTACCGATAAAGGTGAGGTTGCTCTCGGTAAGAATGCTCTTATCGGCTTCATGACCTGGGAAGGTTATAACTACGAGGACGCTGTTCTTATCAACGAAAAGCTTGTCCGTGACGATGTTTACACATCAATTCACATTGAAGAATACGAGACCGAAGCAAGAGACACCAAGCTCGGCCCCGAAGATATTACAAGAGATATTCCCAACACCGGTGAAGATGCTCTTGCAAACCTTGACGAAGACGGTATCATCCGTATAGGTGCCGAGGTTCACTCCGGCGATATTCTTGTCGGTAAGGTAACACCCAAGGGCGAAACCGAAATGACTCCCGAAGAAAGACTGCTTCATGCAATCTTCGGTGAAAAGGCAAAGGAAGTCAGAGATACCTCCCTTAAGGTTCCTCACGGCGAATACGGTGTTGTTGTTAAGGTTGAAGTATTTACAAAGGAAAACAGCGACGAGCTGTCACCCGGCGTAAACAAGGTTGTCCGCTGCTATATCGCCCAGAAGCGTAAGCTTTCCGTCGGCGATAAGATGGCCGGCCGCCACGGTAACAAGGGCGTTGTTTCAAGAATTCTTCCTCAGGAAGATATGCCCTTCCTTCCCGACGGCACACCTCTTGACATAGTTCTTAATCCTCTGGGCGTTCCCTCCCGAATGAACATCGGTCAGGTTCTTGAAGTTCACCTCGGTCTTGCAGCAAGATCACTGGGCTACAAGGTTATGACCCCCGTTTTCGACGGCGCTCACGAAGACGATATCCTCAGTGCATTTGAGGAAGCAAACAAGCAGAAGCTTGAAAAGGCAAAGGCCGAGGCCGAGGCAAAGGGCGAGGAATTCGATCCCTCCAAGGTCAGCCTTATTGACAAGACAGGTAAGACAATACTTTATGACGGCAGAACGGGCAGAAAGTTTGACAACCCCGTAACCGTCGGTGTCATGTATTACCTCAAGCTTCACCATCTTGTTGACGATAAGATTCACGCCCGTTCGACAGGCCCGTACTCACTTGTTACTCAGCAGCCTCTGGGCGGTAAAGCTCAGTTCGGCGGCCAGCGTTTCGGTGAAATGGAAGTCTGGGCTCTCGAAGCTTACGGCGCAGCATATACCCTTCAGGAGATCCTTACAGTCAAGTCGGATGATACCGTGGGCAGAGTTGACACTTACGAAGCAATCGTTAAGGGCAACAACATTCCCACACCCGGTACACCCGAAGCCTTCAAGGTTCTCGTTAAAGAGCTTCAGTCACTTGCTCTTGACATCAAGGTTCTTGACAAGAACGGTGACGAAATCGACCTTCGTGCATCCTTTGACAACGATTTCGGCGTAGTAAGCGAAGACAACAGAGAAGCTTTCACCGCCGTCAACGATGCCGAAAACAGCGAAGGCTTTGACATTGACGAAGACAGCCTTGAAAACGACATCTTCGAAAAAGAAGATGAAGACGAAGATTCCGATGCCGGTTTTTACAGTGCGGTAGAGGAAATGTCATTTGATGATGACGATTCCGGTGACTACGGTATTGATTTTGACACAGACCCGGCTGATGAATATTAATTGATCTCCGATCCAAAAAGAAAATTAACGGAAGGGGCATCGTTCATGGAAAATATTGAAAAGAACGAAAATCTCGCATTTGAGTCCATAAAAATCGGCCTTGCCTCGCCTGACACCATCAGAGAATGGTCTTACGGTGAGGTCAAGAAGCCCGAAACAATAAATTACAGAACTCTTAAACCCGAAAAAGACGGCCTTTTCTGCGAAAAGATATTCGGGCCCACAAAGGACTGGGAATGTCACTGCGGAAAATATAAGAAAGTCAGATATAAGGGCAAGGTCTGCGAGCGCTGCGGCGTTGAGATCACAAGAGCAAAGGTCCGCCGTGAGAGAATGGGTCACATTGAGCTTGCGACTCCCGTTTCTCACATCTGGTATTTCAAGGGTATCCCCTCAAGAATGAGCATTATCCTTGACATATCCCCCAAGGATCTCGAAAGAGTTCTTTACTTCGCAAAGTATATTGTTACCGACCCCGGTGACACACCTCTTATGAAGAGCCAGACTCTCGAAGAGAATGAATATCAGGAATACCGTGAAATTTATGAGGATGATTTCAAGGCAGGTATGGGCGCCGAGGCTGTTAAGGCTCTGCTTTCCGACATAGACCTTGAAGCACTTTCGGCAGAGCTTAAGGAAGAGCTTGAAACCGCTTCTTCACAGAAGAGAGTAAAGCTTCTCAAGAGACTTGAGGTTGTTGAATCCTTCAGACTTTCGGGCAACAGACCCGAATGGATGATTATGGATGTCATCCCCGTAATTCCTCCCGAGCTCAGACCCATGGTTCAGCTCGAAGGCGGCCGTTTTGCCACCTCCGACCTTAATGACCTTTACAGACGAGTTATCAACAGAAACAACCGTCTTGCAAAGCTCATTGAGCTTGGTTCCCCCGATATAATCATCAGAAACGAAAAGAGAATGCTTCAGGAAGCTGTTGACGCTCTTATCGACAACGGCAGAAGAGGCAGACCCGTTACCGGTCCCAGCAACCGTGCGCTTAAATCTCTTTCCGATATGCTTAAAGGTAAGCAGGGTCGTTTCAGACAGAACCTTCTCGGTAAGCGTGTTGACTACTCAGGCCGTTCCGTTATCGTTGTCGGCCCCGAGCTTAAGCTTTATCAGTGCGGTCTTCCCAAGGAAATGGCACTGGAGCTCTTCAAGCCCTTCATTATGAAGAGACTTGTCGAAACCGAGGTTGCAGGCAATGTCAAGTCAGCCCGTAAGATGGTTGACCGTTCCAACCCCGCTGTATGGGATGCTCTTGAAATAGTTATCAAGGATCACCCCGTTATGCTTAACCGTGCTCCCACACTTCACAGACTCGGTATTCAGGCTTTCGAACCCGTTCTTGTTGAAGGCAGAGCAATTAAGCTTCATCCTCTTGTATGTACCGCCTTCAACGCCGACTTCGACGGCGACCAGATGGCTGTTCATGTTCCTCTTTCCGCAGAGGCTCAGGCAGAGGCAAGATTCCTTATGCTTGCCGCCAACAACCTGCTCAAGCCCTCAGACGGTAAGCCTGTTACCGTTCCCACTCAGGATATGATTCTGGGCTCCTATTATCTGACAATGGTCAACGATAATAACAAGCTCAACAGCGATTATAATCCCGAAAATCCCTGCGAGCCCGGCGCTCCCGTTGAAATAAAAGACGAGAACGGCAATGTCTGCAAGGATGAAAACGGTAATACATTATATTTATACAAGACCTTCAAATCTGTTGACGAAGCTGTTGTTGCATACGAAGAAGGCGATATCGGACTTCATGTTCATATCCGCATCCGTATGACAAAGGAATTCAACGGCAGTTCAATCACCCGTCTTGTAGTTACCACTCTCGGTAAGATCATCTTCAACAATCCCATTCCTCAGGATCTCGGTTTTGTTGACAGAACAGACCCCGCAAACATCTTCACACCCGAAATCGATACCCTTGTTGACAAGAAGATGCTCGGTAAGCTCATTGACCGTTGTATCAAGGTTCACGGCACATCCGTTTCTGCTGTTGTTCTTGATAAAATCAAGGCTCAGGGCTACAAATACTCAACCTGCAGCGGTCTTACCGTTGCCGTTTGTGATGCTACCATTCCTCCCAAGAAGTGGGAGATACTCAAGGCCGCCGACGAAAAGGTTGCCGAAATCAAGAAGTGGTATGACAGAGGTTATATGACCGAGGATGGCCGTTCAAAGGCTGTCATCAAGGCCTGGGAAGATTGCACATCCGCTGTTTCCAGCGAGCTCAAGGCAAACTTCAACAGATTCAACCCCATCAACATCATGCTTGATTCCGGTGCCCGTGGTAATGACTCTCAGCTCCGTCAGCTTGCCGGTATGCGCGGACTTATTGCCAACACCGCCGGTAAAGTTATTGAAATTCCCATCAGAGCCAACTATCGTGAAGGCCTGAATATTCTGGAATACTTCATCTCTGCTCGTGGTGCCCGTAAAGGTCTTGCCGATACGGCTCTGCGTACCGCCGACTCAGGTTATCTGACCAGACGACTTGTTGACGTTTCTCAGGATGTTATCATCCGTGAAGAGGACTGCGGCTGTAAAGACGGTATCTATGTTTACGAGATACTTGATGATGAAAAGAAGAAGGATTCAAGAAAGATTGTTACCCTCGAGGAAAGACTTGCGGGCAGATTCCTTCTTGAAGACTATTATGACCCCGAAACAGGAAAACTCCTTGTAAGCAAGGATGAAATGATGACAGACGACATGGCAAAGAAGGTTGCCGCTGCCGTTCAGAAGGATCACGAAAAGAAGGTTGAGGCCGGAGAGCTTCCCGAAGACTCCAAGGCAAAGATAAAGATTCGTTCACTTCTTTCATGTGAATCCGAGCACGGCGTCTGCATTAAGTGCTACGGTAAGAACCTTGCCACCGGCAAGCCCGTTACAGTTGGTGAGGCTGTCGGTATAATCGCCGCTCAGTCCATCGGTGAGCCCGGTACACAGCTTACAATGAGAACCTTCCACACCGGCGGTGCTGCCGACCAGTCGGATATTACCTCCGGTCTTCCCAGAGTTGAAGAACTCTTTGAAGCACGCAAGCCCAAGGTTCTCGCCATCATGAGCGAAATCGACGGCGTTGCAAGCATCAGAAAGATAAAGAATTCCGACCATGTTGTTGTTACTGCGGATGACGGAACCGAAAAGGCTTACCTTATTCCCTACGGCTTCAAGAAGAGAGTTGCCGATGGCGATCAGGTCAGAAAGGGCGACCAGCTCACCGAAGGTTCACAGAATCCTCACGATATTCTTGCAATTCTCGGTGTTGAGGCAGTTCATGACTACCTTATCAGAGAAGTTCAGAGAACTTACCGTCAGCAGGGCGTTGGCATCAACGATAAGCATATCGAGGTTATCGTTCGTCAGATGATGAGAGAAGTCAAGGTTACCGAGCCCGGTAATTCAAGATTCCTTCCCGATACAATCGTTGAAAAGCAGGAATTCATCACCGAAAACGAGCGCGTTGCAAAGGAAGCCGCCGAAAAGGGCGAAGAACCCGTTTTCGCTCAGGCTGTTCCCACTCTTATGGGTATAACCAAGGCTTCACTTGCCACCGAATCCTTCCTGTCCGCCGCCTCCTTCCAGGAAACCACAAAGGTTCTCACCGAGGCTGCTATTAAAGGCAAGACCGATCATCTTCTCGGTCTTAAGGAAAATGTTATTATCGGTAAGCTTCTTCCCTCCGGTACCGGCATGAAGTGCTACAGCGATGTAGAAATTTATCCCACCGGAAATGCGGTCAATATTGACGAAAATATTGAGTAATCCTTGTGAAAAGTGTTGACAAAACAAGGAAACCTATGGTAAAATACCAAATTGTGGTGTCAATGGGTTTCGTGTTCAAACGCGAAACCCTGCACGATACATAATTTTATGAAAGGAGAGAATACATTGCCTACCTTTAATCAGCTCGTTCGTAACGGCAGACAGACACTTGAAAAGAAGCCCAAGGCTCCCGCTCTGTTAAAAGGTCTGAACTCAAAGAAGAATGTTCTTACAGATCAGGATTCACCTCAGAAGCGTGGTGTTTGCACCGCAGTTAAGACCGCAACTCCCAAGAAGCCCAACTCAGCGCTTCGTAAAATTGCCAGAGTTCGTCTTACCAACGGTATCGAAGTTTCGGCTTACATCCCCGGTGTCGGTCACAATCTTCAGGAACACTCTGTTGTTCTTATCCGCGGCGGTCGTGTTAAGGACCTTCCCGGTGTGCGTTACCACATCATTCGCGGTACTCTTGATACCCAGGGCGTTACAGGCAGAATGCAGGCCCGTTCAAAATACGGTGCAAAGCGTCCCAAAGTCAAGAAATAATCCCGCAGCAATTTTTGAGACAAATCTTCTTGCAGGCTGAAATTAAATTTCGACCAATGCATGGTATATATATAATGTATATGCCTCTGCGTTGGCGCCACGAGAATTTTGTCACTCGAGTACCTATGATATCATTATTATGAAGGAGGGAAGCGAAGTGCCAAGAAGAGGCAACATAGCAAAACGTGAAGTTTTGCCTGATCCGCTTTACAACTCAACTCTTGTTACCCGTCTCATCAACAATGTTATGCTTGACGGTAAAAAGGGTGTAGCTCAGAAGATCGTTTACGATGCTTTTGACATTATCAAAGAAAAGACCGGCAAAGAGCCCCTTGAGGTTTTTGAAGAGGCTATGGAAAACGTAATGCCCCAGCTCGAAGTTAAGGCTCGCCGTGTCGGTGGTGCAACTTACCAGGTTCCCATGGAAGTTCGTCCCGCCAGAAGACAGACCCTTGGTCTGCGTTGGATCACAACTTATTCCCGTGCTCGTTCAGAGAGAACGATGAAGGAAAGACTTGCCAACGAAATTATGGATGCTGTTAACCAGACCGGTGCTGCATTCAAGAAGCGTGAAGATACCCACAAGATGGCAGAGTCCAACAAGGCTTTTGCACATTTCAGATGGTAATCGCCGCTTAATCAAAAGACAGATTATCATTTTTATTACGGCAGAAATCGGAGGAGGTTGTTATGCCAAGACAGGTCTCACTTGAAATGACAAGAAACATTGGTATTATGGCGCATATTGATGCCGGTAAGACCACTACAACTGAACGCATCCTTTTTTATACCGGTAAGACTCACAAGCTGGGTGAAACTCATGACGGCGCTGCAACAATGGATTTCATGGAGCAAGAGCAGGAGAGAGGTATTACAATAACCTCCGCTGCCACTACCTGTTTTTGGAAGGATCACCGTATCAATATTATTGATACCCCGGGTCATGTTGACTTCACTGTTGAAGTTGAGCGTTCACTCAGAGTCCTTGACGGTTCTGTTACCGTTCTCTGCGCAAAGGGCGGCGTTGAGCCCCAGAGCGAAACGGTTTGGAGACAGGCTGATAAGTACAAGGTTCCCAGAATGGTTTATATCAACAAGATGGACATTATGGGTGCCGATTTCTATCATGTTATTGACATGATGAAGGAAAGACTTAAATGTAATGCCGTTCCCATTCAGCTTCCCATCGGCGCAGAGGCTGATTTCAAGGGAATCATAGACCTTGTTGAAATGAAGGCCTATTTCTATAAAGATGACCTTGGAATTGATATTGAGGTTACCGATGTTCCCGCGGATATGCTTGAGCTTGCTCAGAAATATCGCGACGAAATGATTGAGCATGTAGCCGAGCAGGATGATAAGCTTCTCGAAAAGTATCTTGAAGGCGAAGAGCTGACAATACCCGAGATCAAATCCTGCATCAGAAAGGCTACCATTGCCAACCACATGGTACCTGTATGCTGCGGTACCTCTTACCGCAACAAGGGCGTTCAGCTTCTGCTTGATGCAGTTGTTGAGTATATGCCCGCCCCCACGGATGTTCCCGCTATCACCGGTGTTAACCCCAAGACCGATGAAGAGGAAGTAAGACATTCATCAGACGATGAGCCTTTCTCGGCTCTCGCATTCAAAATAACCACTGACCAGTTCGTAGGAAAGCTCTGCTTCTTCAGAGTTTATTCGGGTACGGTCGAAACAGGCAGCAGTGTCTATAACTCAACAAAGGGCGCAAACGAAAGAATGGGTAGAATTCTTCAGATGCACGCCAATCACAGAGAAGACATCGAATGCTGCTATGCAGGCGATATTGCCGCTTGTGTCGGCGTAAAGCAGACCACAACAGGTGATACTCTCTGCGACTCAAGACATCCTGTTATACTTGAATCCATGGAATTCCCCGAGCCCGTTATCAGAGTTGCCATTGAGCCCAAGACCAAAGCAGGTCAGGAAAAGATGGGTATTGCTCTTCAGAAGCTGGCTGAGGAAGACCCCACCTTCAAGTGCTATACCGACGAAGAAACCGGCCAGACCATTATTGCAGGTATGGGCGAGCTTCACCTTGAAATCATCGTTGACAGAATGCTTCGTGAATTCCATGTTGAAGCCAATGTCGGCAAGCCTCAGGTTGCCTACCGTGAGACCATCACCAAGGCCGCTGAATCAGACACCAAATATGCGCGTCAGTCAGGCGGTAAAGGTCAGTACGGTCATGTTAAAATCAAAATCGAGCCCAATCCGGAAAAGGGTTACGAATTTGTCAACGAAATTGTCGGCGGCGCAATTCCCAAGGAATATTTCAACGCCATCGAAGCAGGTATCAAGGGCGCAATGCTCTCCGGTACTCTTGCGGGTTACAATGTAGTTGACGTAAAGGTTACTCTTTATGACGGTTCTTATCACGAGGTTGACTCTTCCGAAATGGCGTTCAAGATTGCCGCTTCCATGGCATTCAAGGATGCAATGAAGAAAGCTGCTCCCGTGCTTATGGAGCCCATTATGAAGACCTCAATCATCGTTCCCGATGAATATATCGGCGATGTTATCGGTGATGTTAACTCACGCCGCGGCCTTATTCAGGGCCAGGAGGTCAGAACCGGTGCAACTCAGATCGATGCATTTATTCCGCTTTCAAATATGTTCGGTTATGCTACCGCTCTCAGATCCAGAACACAGGGCAGAGGACAGTATGCTATGGAGCCCAGTCATTACACCGAGGTTCCCAAAAATATAGCTGAAAAGCTTGTCAGCGATAAATAATTCGTTTTTTTGAAAAAAAGCTTGAAATTTCAAGCTATTCTTGGTAAAATTATATTATGCTTGTGCATGAAAAATTAGCTTCTTATAAAAGGGAGGAAAAACACAATGGCAAAAGAAAAATTTAACCGTAGTAAGCCCCATGTAAACATCGGTACTATCGGTCACGTTGACCACGGCAAGACCACTCTTACCGCTGCCATCACCAAGACCCTTGCTATGAAGGGCGGCGCTGCTTTCGTTGATTATGCAAACATCGATAAGGCTCCCGAAGAGAGAGAACGTGGTATCACAATCAATACTGCTCACGTTGAGTATGAAACTGACGCTCGTCACTATGCTCACGTTGACTGCCCGGGCCATGCTGACTATATTAAGAACATGATCACCGGTGCTGCTCAGATGGACGGTGCTATCCTTGTTATCGCTTCCACTGATGGTCCTATGGCTCAGACCAAAGAACATCTTCTCCTTGCTCGTCAGGTTGGTGTTCCCAAGATCATCGTTTTCATGAACAAAGTTGACCAGGTTGACGATCCCGAACTCCTCGAGCTCGTTGAAATGGAAATCAGAGAAACTCTTGCTGAGTACGGCTTCGATGAGGAAGGCCCCATCATTCAGGGTTCAGCTCTTAAGGCTCTTGAATATGCCGGCGGCGACGTTGACGCTCCCGAACTTAAGCCCATCTGGGATCTTATGGATGCTGTTGACGATTATATTCCCACTCCCGACCGTAAAGCAGACCTTCCCTTCCTTATGCCCGTTGAAGATGTTTTCACAATCACCGGCCGTGGCACCGTTGCTACAGGCAGAGTTGAGCGTGGACAGCTCAAGACTTCTGAGGAAGTTGAAATCGTTGGTCTTACCGAAGAAAAGAGAAAGACCGTTGTTACCGGTATCGAAATGTTCAGAAAGATCCTCGACTATGCTGAGGCAGGCGACAACATCGGTGCTCTTCTTCGTGGTGTTCAGAGAAACGAAATCGAGCGTGGCCAGGTTCTTGCTAAGCCCGGTTCAATCCATCCTTACACCAAGTTTGTTGGCCAGGTTTACGTTCTGACTAAGGACGAAGGCGGCCGTCATACTCCTTTCTTCAACAACTATCGTCCTCAGTTCTATTTCAGAACCACAGACGTTACCGGCGTTATCACTCTTCCCGAAGGCACTGAAATGTGCATGCCCGGCGATAACGTTGATATGAAGGTTGAACTTATCACCCCCATCGCTATTGAAAAGGGTCTTCGTTTCGCTATTCGTGAAGGCGGCAGAACCGTTGGTTCAGGCGTTGTTATCGAAATCAACGAATAATTAAAAATTCTTTTGCGTGAGCAGTCTTATGGCTGCTCACGATTTTTTTGTCAAATACCGCAAGTAAAAAAAGCGGCAATATTATTCGAAACGGGTAATACTGCCGCTGTTTATGTGTTTTTTATTCTTCTTTCTCTTTATAAATACCTGCTTTTTTCCATAGCTTGTCTGCCTCTTTTATCCACTGCTCATAAAAGCCCGGGTGAGAGGGGTAAGCATCGAAGTGCTTTTCAAGCTTATTCAGGATGAAAAAGCCTTTGATAATATCTTTTGCTTCACTGAACCCGGTTTTACGGGTAACAACGCCGAAAATGAGCAGAAAAAATGTTTTTAACAGCTCAATCAGGCCGAATTTAAGTCCTTCGGAGCGGTCGGCAAGAGTTATTTCGGAAAAAACAATGTCCTTTCCGAAATAATAATCGTCTGCATCCTCGGATTCATTTGCGGTAACGCTGAGGAAACCGAGAGCACGGGCTCTTTTCTTGCCCTGAGTATAAATCTGATCTTTATTGATATTCCAGATAAGTTCTTTTGACGGATATCTGCCGGAGCCGATAATTCCGCTTACGGTCTGGGCGGCAATATCGGCAAGGGGAAGTGTTTCCGAAAAGCCTTCGCCGCTGAACGGGTCTGTCAGTGCGGCGGCATCACCGAGGGCGAGAAATCCGTCAGCAACAAAAGTATATGGCTGACGGCGGCGGGGTGATTCTCCGCTTTCTTCACTTATGATTTCAAATTCGGGAAATTTAACCTTTGCAATGAATTTTTCATAAGCCTCGTCTGCATCTTCAAAACCGAGAGCGGAGGAAACCGAGATAATTGCGTCGGCCGTTTCATCGGCAGGGGAAACCCTTATGCCGTAGTATCGGTAAATATCTTCCTTGTGACGGCGCGGCTGTTTTTCTTTGAATTTTATGTATCTGCGCTTGATAAAAAGTGATTCGTTTTCTGAGGATTCGGATATATCAATTCCGTAAAAATCGGGCAAAGCGCGGCAAAGAACAGCTTCTTTGCCTGTGCAGTCAACAGCAAGCTTGCAGCCGCATACATTTTCTTCACCGTTGTAATTGAATCTGACTCCGCTTATTCTTTCACAGGCAAACTCAAAGCCGGAAAAGTCTGCACCGTAAAGAAATTCAGCTCCGGCATCGGCGGCACAGTCATTAAGCTTTTGTATAAAAGCACCTTTGTGAACTCCGATTATCGGCTTTTGAGCATATTTCGGGTGCTTGCCTTTTGAAGAGTATGAGAAATGGTCGGCATATTCAAAACAATAAATTCCGTCACCGGGCTCAGGACAGGGCAGAGAGAAGCTTTCAATATCATTTTTATTGAAGCAAAAAACTCTGCTGTAATCTTCTGCGGCGCTGCGCTCGTTTTTTTCAAGCACAAGCACGCTGAGCCCTTTTTCGGCGACTTCTTTTGCAAAAAATGAGCCGGCAAAAGAACCGCCGACGATTATTACATCATAATTATCTTTCATAAAGCCGCCTCCTTAATTTTGGTTATTAAATTTATTTTACCACATCATAAATCAAAAATAAAGAAAAAAATGAGCCGCAAAAAATCTTGTATAAAATTTTACTAAAACATAAGGCTTGCAAAAAGCAAATTATGTAATGATTTTATCTTGCAATTTTATATTTTCTGATGTTATAATATCTTGTATTTTTTAGTTGAAAGGATGATACCCATGGAAAGAAAAGTCGGCACAGTATCAAGAGGAATCCGCTGCCCCATCATCCGTCTCGGTGACGATCTTCCCGCAATCGTAAGCAAAAGCGTAATCGAGGCTGCCGAGAGTGAAGGCTTTGCCCTTCGCGACAAGGATGTTGTAGCTGTTACGGAATCCATCGTAGCAAGATCCCAGGGTAACTATGCATCCGTAGATGACATAGCTGCTGATGTAAAAGCAAAGCTCGGCGGTGAAACAATCGGCGTAATTTTCCCCATTCTCTCAAGAAACCGTTTTGCTATCTGCCTTCGCGGAATAGCAAGAGGTGCCAAGAAGATCGTTCTTATGCTCAGCTATCCCAGCGACGAAGTTGGTAATGCTCTGCTCACATACGATCAGCTTGACGATGCAGGCATTAATCCTTACAGTGATGTTCTCACTCTTGAAAAGTATCGTGAGCTTTTCGGCGAGAACAAGCACGAATTTACCGGCGTTGATTATGTTGCATATTACGGCGACATCATCAAAGAGGAAGGCGCAGAGGTTGAAATTATCTTTGCCAATAACGCAAAGACAATTCTTAAATATACCGACAGCGTTCTTACCTGTGACATTCACACAAGAAAGAGAACAAAGCGCATCCTTAAGGAAGCAGGTGCAAAGGCAGTCTGCGGCCTTGACGATATCCTTACTTCTTCCGTAAACGGCAGCGGTTACAATGAGAATTACGGCCTTCTCGGCTCCAACAAATCCACAGAAGACACAATAAAGCTCTTCCCCAGAAATTGTGCCGAATTTGTTGAAAGAACTCAGAAGCTTCTCATTGAGGCTACCGGAAAGAACATTGAAGTTATGGTTTACGGCGACGGCGCCTTCAAAGATCCTCAGGGTAAAATCTGGGAGCTTGCAGACCCCGTTGTTTCCCCCGCATATACAGCCGGCCTCAGCGGCACACCCAACGAGCTTAAGCTTAAATATCTTGCCGATAATGACTTCAAAGGTCTCAGCGGCGACGAGCTCAAGAGTGCAATTTCACAGAGAATTTCCGAAAAGAACGGCAGCCTTGTAGGCAATATGGCTTCTCAGGGCACAACTCCCAGACAGTTTACCGACCTTATCGGTTCGCTTTGCGACCTTACAAGCGGCTCCGGCGATAAGGGAACACCCGTTGTTCTCGTTCAGGGATATTTTGACAATTACACCAACTGATAACAGAAAAGGAGAATGAATATGCAAGGCAATAAAAGACCCGATGATATGATACGCATTACCACCCCCGAGCTTGCAAAGAAATTCATTGACGAGCAGGTTTCCGAAATCAGAGCCCAGGTCGGCAGTGATAAGGTTCTCCTTGCCCTTTCCGGTGGTGTTGATTCCTCTGTTGTAGCAGCTCTTCTTATTAAAGCAATCGGCAAACAGCTTACCTGCGTTCATGTAAACCATGGCCTGCTTCGTAAGGGCGAGCCTGAGCAGGTTGTTGAGGTTTTCCGCAACCAGATGGATGCAAACCTTGTTTATGTTGATGCCGTTGACCGTTTCCTTGACAAGCTTGCCGGCATTTCAGAGCCCGAGCACAAGAGAAAAATAATCGGCAAAGAGTTCATTGATGTTTTCGCAGAGGAAGCATACAAGCTTGAAGGCGTAAAATTCCTTGCTCAGGGTACCATATATCCCGACATTCTTGAGAGTGACGGCGTTAAGGCTCACCACAATGTAGGCGGTCTTCCCGAAGACCTTAAATTTGAGCTTGTTGAACCCGTTAAGCTTCTCTTTAAGGATGAAGTAAGAGTTGTCGGTAAAGAGCTCGGTCTGCCCGATGATATGGTTTACCGTCAGCCGTTCCCCGGCCCCGGCCTCGGCGTTCGCTGTGTCGGTGCCATCACCAGAGACAGACTTGAAGCAGTCAGAGAATCCGATGCGATTCTTCGTGAAGAATTTGCAAACGCAGGTCTTAACGGTCGTGTCTGGCAGTATTTCACCGTTGTTCCCGATTTCAAATCCACCGGTATTAAGGACAATAAGAGAACATACGATTGGCCCGTTGTTATCCGTGCCGTCAACTCCGTTGACGCTACCGCAGCCAGCATTGAGGAGATTCCCTATGCTCTTCTGGGCAAAATCGTTGACCGTATTCTCAACGAGGTTAAAGGCGTAAACCGCGTGCTCTATGACCTTTCACCCAAACCCGTGGCAACAATTGAGTGGGAATAATACCAAGGATGCTGTAAAGCCTTGATAATAAAGGATTTTAAAAATTCGAAAAAGGTTTTTGGCAACATTTTGGCAACATCTGAATTATCCGAATAAAAATTAAGAGCTATCTGATTTTTGAAGTCAGATAGCTCTATTTTTAATATGCATTCAGTGTGGATAATCGTGATATATTATTCTGCAACATAATTTCCCTTACACTTGACATGTCATTTATCTGTTTGATATAATGCAAAGGTATTGATTGGTTTAATTCATAGAAAAAGGAGTGATTTTTTGAAGAATACAGAACAAAATGTTGAGATTCTTGGGAATGTTTTTGATAATATATTTGAACTGGACTTTGAAAAATTAACCTTGAGAAATATTAAATCAACAGAAAATATATGGGGGTTATCATCGCACAGTGTCAGAATGTTTCTTAATGATGCACTTGGTGACTGGCTTGAAAAATTTGTCTTTCCTGATGATCGAAAAGCACTTGAGACATTTTTCAAAGCCGCTTATTCGGATAAACTTAATTCTGATAAAATGAGCATAATGTTTCGTCTGCTTTACGGTGAAGAGGAAACAGTGTGGTATTCGGGCAAGCTTGTTAAAGCCGAGGGAAAAATATATTGGTTTGGGTTTAACAAAACATCTGACCAAAAAGAAGTTTCCGATATTCGTTCCGGAAGACAGCTTAAAAAGGCTGAAAATAAAAATAAAAAAGAAAATGTTCCGGGAGTTAATCAGGCAAATGCAATTCTGAAAAAGATTATTGATAACGGAAATCACGCTGTTTTTGTTTTTAATATCGTAAACAGAAAAAGAAATATATTATATATCAGTGAAAATTGTTGTGAATATTTTGGAATTTCCAAAGCGGATTTGAAAAATGCAGAAGATAATAATCTGAATGATATTATTGCTTTTGAGCCCTTTACATCCGGGCAATATAAATCCCTCATGGAAAAAGGGAGCGGAAATTTTGAAATAAAGCTGCCGGGTGAAGGAAAGATAAAACGAAATTGTATTTGTTTCTCAACAGGAAAAGATTATGCAATAGGTATTTATAAAGAGCATACTGATGGGGATCACAGTACAGCCGAAAATATGAAAAGGAATGTAAAAATAACGGTATTCGGGTATTTTGATATTTTTGTTGACAATGTTCCCGTGTTTTTCAAAAATGATAAATCCAAGGAGCTGCTTGCGATACTCGTTGACAGAAAGGGCGGTTATGTTTCTGCTTCAGAGGCAATAAGCTGTTTGTGGGAGGATGAGCCTGTTAATGAAAAGACTCTCGCAAGATACAGAAAAACAGCTTTTAATCTTCGCACTACCCTTGAAGAATATGACATTGAGTATATAATCGAGAGTACAAGCGGAAAAAGAAGAATAGTTCCAGAAAATATAAATTGTGATTTTTACAATTATCTTTCGGGAAAGCCCGAATATTCAGGGCTTTTCAAAGGAATATATATGTATAATTACAGTTGGGGCGAAATAACGCTTTCCACCCTTTGTTCGGAAAATTGACTGTGAAGAATCGGCACCGATTGATTTCGGTGCCGGTTTTTTATTATATTCGGAACAAATAAGGAACGAAAAGTGAGAAGTGTGGAACGAAAAGTGTCATATTACGGAACGACAAACAAGTATAATTTTATATGTTAAATATTAACGTAAATTATTCGAAAGGTGCAATGGCAGGTATTTCGCCGTCAGGTCTGACTTATGCTGAAAATTTCCGGACAATCTTTGAAAGGTATAAATTCGGATACACTGATTGAAGGTGTTTTTGAAAATATTATTGAGTTTGATAAGAATAATTCAACGGTCAGGTGCCTTAAAATATCAGAGGAGCTTGATGTTTTCCCTCAAAGTCCCATAAGAATGTTTTTGGATGATGCCGCAGATTATTTTTCAAAGCTGATAATTTTTAATTCCGGTGTTACGCTTGAGGCACTGCTTGAAAACGGCGGGCGAAATGACGAGTTTGAAGAAGTCTTTTTCAAAATTGCATGCGGCGAAACAGAATATCACTTTGTGGGCACAATGCTTTGCGGTGAAGGGATTTCGTGGCTTTGCTTCAGAAAAGTTGATACGATTCTGAGCGGTTTCGGCAATGGCTTCAAAGAAACAAGCAATATCCCTGAAAAAGCAGATTTACCTGTGTATGTCAAAACTTTTGGCTTTTTTGATGTTTATAAAAACGGGGAGGCATTGCTTTTTCATTGTGAAAAGTCAAAGGAATTACTTGCCATGATTGTTGACAGACAAGGCGGATATGTTTCCTCAACCGACGGTGCGGCAATGCTTTGGCCGGATGAAAAGGTCAGCTCGGTTCTTCGTGCAAGATACAGAAAGGTTGCCATGCGTCTCAATGAAACTCTCCGGGATTACGGTATTGAGGATATTATTCTCACAGTGAATGGCAAAAGGAAAATTGTTCCTGAAAAAATCCGGTGTGATCTTTTTGAGTTTAAGAATGACGGGAACAGAATGGGAACGGGATTTAAGGGTGAATATATGCTGAATTATTCCTGGGGTGAAATCACAAGAAAGATTTTATCGGAATCGTGAGCTTGCAGGAAAAAACTGCTGATTATTTAACCGTTTCAACAAAAAATTGCATAAAATAAACTTGGAACATTTGTTATAAATGGCTTGTGAGTTATCAAAAACATAATACTGTATTATATGATTTAAGCCCTTGTCGGAGTGATCCGGCAAGGGCATTTTCGGTATGACGGGCATATCAATGCTCTGTGTTGAAAGCCCAGTGAGGAGTAGCTATCGAAGAATTCGAAAGCGACTTGCAAGTTTCATACTGTGAAATATGGGAAGAAGTTTTACACGCATTTTGAAAAAATTGCGTGTAAATTTACAGAAAACTCAAATTACAATTTCAATTCTGAATATTGACTAACAGTCATTTTTGTGCTATTATCTGATAAAATGACTGTCAGTCATTATTTTTTCGGAGGGAATTATGGCGACACTTGCTGAAAATAAAACCGCAAAGCGAAACAGGATACTTGAATCTGCCTATGACCTTTTTACGAGAAAAAGCGTTACGGCAACGCCTATTGATGATGTTGTGAAAATGGCGGGAGTGGCAAAGGGCACATTTTATCTCTATTTTAAGGATAAATATGATTTGCTTGACCAGATTATTGCATATAAAAGTGCGGAAATAGTGAAAAAAGCTGCTGATTTTGTAAGCATAAAGAATAATATTCGTTCTCTTGAAGAAAAAGTTCTTTGCATGGCAGACTATATTGTTGACAGCCTTAACGAAAACAAAGAGCTTACGGCACTTCTCAACAAGAATTTTTCCCGCTGCTTCCGAATTATTCACTCGGGAAACAGCGAAGAAACCGCAGAGCTTATGAACCGCATTGTATCTCCTTTTGAAAAAAACGGGTACAGCAGGGAGGAAGCGGGGAAAATAATCTATATTATCGTTGATATGGTAGGCTCTGTCTGCTGTGATGCCATTCTCGGAATGGGCCCCTTTTCTCTTGAAGAAATAAGAGAAAACCTCAGAAAAGGTATTCTGGGAATACTGGAGGTGCATAAATTTTGATTAACAGAATGTCATATTTCATTGCAAGACATCCGAAAACGATCCTGATTGTTGCATCTCTGCTGCTTATTCCCTCAGCTCTCGGTTATTTTTCAACCTTTGTGAACTATGATATTATGTCATATCTGCCCGATGAAATTGAATCGGTACAGGGCGAAGACATTCTTGACACTGAATTCGGATGTGCGGCAAATGCTTTTCTTGTTGTTGAAAATATGAGAAGCAAAGATGTTGTAAAGCTGAAAAACGAAATATCGGCTGTTGAGGGTGTCAGCGAGGTTACATGGGCTGATGATATTCTTGATATTACAATTCCCGTTTCCATGCTTCCGGATGCTCTTACGGATGTGTTTTATTCAACTGACGGAAAATCAACGCTGATTATGATTCAGTTCAGCGAGGGCTCGGCTTCAACAACCACGATGAAAGCAATCAGAGAAATAAAATCAAAGCTCAATTCTCAGTGCTTTCTCAGCGGAATGTCCGCAATTATCGAAGACACAAAGGAACTTGCCGATGCGGAGGCGCCGAAATACATTGCCATTGCCGTTGTGCTTGCGCTTACGGCTCTTTCATTCACAATGGAATCGACAGTTCTGCCTTTTGTTCTTCTGACTGCGCTCGGTTACGCGGTAATATACAATATGGGTACGAATTTCTTTATGCCCGACGGTATTTCGTATATCACCCAGAGTATTGCCGCAATATTGCAGTTGGGTGTCACAATGGATTATTCCGTTTTTCTCATGGACAGATTTAATGAGGAATCGGTTTCAAATCCCGACCGCAAAGAAGCTATGGCAAAGGCAATCTCTTCAACTTTTGTTTCCCTTGCGGGAAGCTCGCTGACCACCGTTTTCGGCTTTCTTGCGCTTTGCTTCATGAGCCTGACACTGGGCTTTGATATAGGAATAGTTATGGCAAAGGGAGTCCTTTTCGGAGTGGTAACCGTTGTGACCGTACTTCCGTCGCTTCTGCTTCTGTTTCACAAACCGGTTTACAGATTCAGGCACAAACGGATTATTCCCGATTTTTCAGGGCTTAACAGCTTTATTCTGAAACACAGAAAAGCAATTACGGTTATTTTTGCGTTACTTATAATTCCCTCATTTGCGGCAAAGAGCCTTGTTCCTCTTGATTACTGTATTGCCAATGCTTTGCCCGATTCTCTTGATTCTGTCAGTTCTCTTGTCAAGCTGAAAAAAGATTTTAATATGGCTACGACCCATTTCGTCATCATTGATGATAATGTGCCTTCGGGCCAAGTTTCAAAAATGATAGATGAATTTGAAAAGGTTGACGGAATATCAAATGTTATTTCGCTTAATTCATTTGTCGGCCCCGCCATAAGTGAAAATGCTTTGCCGGATGAAATAAAGGATATCTGCTTCAAAAACGGCAGACAGCTTATGATGATCAACTCTGTTTTTGAAGCATCCTCCGATGAACAGAACCGGCAGATTGATGAGCTGCTGACCATACTCAAGAAATATGACCCCAACGGTTATCTGACCGGGGAGGGGGCTATGTCAAAAGATCTTGTTTCCGTTACGGACAGAGATTTCAGAATTACAAGTATAATTTCAATAGCGGCAATATTCATACTTATTGCAATCTGTTTCAAATCTGTTTCAATCCCTGTTCTGCTTGTGCTGTCAATCGAGCTTGCCATATTCATAAATGAAGCCGTTGCTCTGATTACGGGTGCAAATGTTTCTTTCATAGCACCTACTGTCATAAGCTGCGTTCAGCTGGGTGCAACGGTTGACTATGCAATTCTTCTGACAACAAGATTCCGTGAAGAGCTTTCAAGCGGAAAAGATAAGATAAAAGCCATGAAGGATGCGGCTGATGCGGCAGATAAATCAATTTTTCAGAGCGCAGCTGTCTTTTTCTGTGCTACATTCGGGGTTTTTGCTGCCTGCAATATTGAAATAGTCAGTTCCCTGTGTGCCATGCTTGCAAGAGGTGCACTTGTCAGCGGATTCATAATTATATTCTTCCTGCCTGCCGTTCTTGTTACTGCCGAAGGAATCATTGACAAAACCACATTGGATTGGAAGAAAAACAAAGGAGATAAACGGAAAGTGAAAATTTCTTCTGCCATAAAAAAAGCCACCGCATCGGTTACGGCGCTGACAATGCTTCTGTGCATGACATCCTGCGGTAAAAAGGAAGAGTCGGCAAAAAGCGTTCCCGCACCGGAAACCGTAAAAGAGCAGCAGACTTATACTGCCGCCCCGGATGAAATCACTAAAAACGAAACGGTTTATATCAATCTTGACAACAGCGGAAAAGTTGAGAATATCAGTGTAACCGATTGGATTCATACAAATAAAGGTGAAGTTTGCGTCAAAGACAAAAGTGACCTGAAAAATATTGAAAACATCAAAACGGATATCATGCCCGTAATCGGCAAGGATTCTGTGGAATGGAATATGCCGGGTACCGATATCTATTACGGCGGAACATCCGACAAAAAACTGCCTGTTGATTTTGAAATCACCTATAAGCTTGACGGTAAGGCAATCACTCCCGAAAACCTTGCGGGGAAAAGCGGAAAAGTTGAAATCAATGTAAAAATGAAAAATAAGCTTTTCAAAAATGTTGAAATCAACGGTAAAAAGCAAAAAATATATCTTCCCGTTATGGTTGCCGGCGGTTTTATTCTTCCCGAAGACGATTTCTCCGGAATATCCGTCAAAAACGGCAGATCAATCGGTGACGGCACAAAGGAAATCGCCGTTCTTTTCGGCTTGCCGGGTATGAGCGAAAGTCTTGGATTAAAAGGCTCTGCCATTGACGGGCTGATTATGGGAGATACCGCTTCCGTTACGGCACAAACCGTGAATTTTGAGCTCAGCAATATGTATTTTGCGGTCATCCCGCTCTGCACTCTCGGCCTTGATATAGAGGCAGATGGAACGGCAGGCGATCTTGATTCCCTGGTTTCAATACTGAAAGAATTACAGAATGTTGCAGGCAGTCTTGATTTTGATGAGATAATTACCGCATTTACAGCCTCACCCGACAATAAAAATTCCATTGTCAGCTTGCTGACCAATGCAGCAAACCTTTATAACAGCAACAAAGCTCTGCTTAAGGTGCTGACAAAATATGCTTCTCCCGAAAACGGTGAACAGCTGAAGCAGCTTCTTGAATTTCTCTCTGATTCCGGAACGGTAAAAGCTCTTTCCGTACTTTCGGACTCCGATGTTATCAATTTTTTCAGAAATCTGTCAAGGCTGGATGATTCTGTTCCGATGCTTTCATCTCTTGTCAATGACCTTAATGACCCGGAAGTCAAGAAAGCAATCGAAAATTTGCCGCAGACCATGGAAGGAATTTCACAGCTCGAATCGGCTCTTGAGGGCAATAAGAAGCTGATTGATAATCTGCTCGGTATTTTCAGTGAAGAAAACATCGAATCTCTCGATAAAATCTCCGAAATTCTTGCAGGCACGGATTTCGGAAGTCTGGAAGAAAAATATGCCGATCTTGCAAAGAATGCGGATGTGATTGCGTCAAGATTCGGAAAATGGATGGAATACGGAGAAGAATACAGAATTTTCACCGATGCTCCCGAAAATGCGGAAACCTCGCTTCTGTTTGTCTATCAGACTCCGTCCGTTTCACCGAAAACAGAAGCCGAAAAGCCTTCGGAAATAAGCGACAACGCTTCACCCCTTGACTCTTTCATAAAAAAATTCAGATAATGTAAAAAAGGATTCTGAAGCTTTCCACAGGCAAAGAAACCCTGCCTGAGCGTTCAAAGCTGAAAAATCTTAAATCATAACGAATTTTTATAAAGCATAAATTAATCAGCCCCGGTCTGTTCATCTGAGCAGACCGGGGCTTTGCCGTAAACTAAAAGGATTTTTCGCATTTCAGAGATATATTGGCATTCTGAAAATTTTTGATTGTGTTTTTAACTGCCGATAATTTAATTGAAAAACTTCTGTTCAGACATAAATCTTTTGAGCAGAAAGCCCGTGAAATACGGCAGAGTATAGATATTATCGGATACACCTATATTACCTGCCGAAAGCTTTATGCCATGCTTAATATCCGGATAAGATTTTGATGAGATTAAACCGGATAGCGATTTTGATTTATTTGTATTGGATTTCACTTCAACCGGAATCAGTTCGTTGGCGGAACGGATAAAGAAATCTTCCTCAAGAGTTGAATTTTCTTTTTTATAATAAACGAGAGGATAGCCTTGTTTTGTCAGACTTTCCGCTGCAAAATTTTCATATAAAGCACCTTTGTAAACACCGAGATTTTTATTTGCTCTTAAATCCACCTGAGATTCCTCATCAAGTGACGCAACCAGCAGCCCGGTGTCAGCCATATAAAGTTTGAAACGGGATTCGTCGGTATTTCCTTTTATGGGCAATTCCGGGAATGACAAACATTGGCATTTATTGACTATTCCTGCATCCTCGAGCCATTCTATACAGCCCATATATTCTTTTGAACGGCCGCCGGAGGTAACCTTTGAATATTGAAATTTTTTGTTTTCTTTTGCAAGTTGTGCAGGAACGGAACGATACACGCTTATTATTTTTGCCTGGTCAAGACTTTCGGCATATTTGCGTATATCGCCCTCGTAGTCAACTATGAGCTGCTTTTGAAGCTGTAAGCTTCCTTCAAAAGTTTTTTGTTCAACAAACGATTTAACAACAGCAGGCATTCCTCCGAGAATACAGTAATCAAGAAAAATATCGGAAAAAGTTTTATACTCTGTTTGCGAGAGGGGAACGCCATTTAACATACTGTTAAGCAAAGAATCCGTTACATCTTCGTTATAACCCAATGCCCAAAGGTATTCTTCAAAATCAAGTGAAAACATCTGATAATCTGTTTTGTACCCGACACTTATGCTCGATATGCTTTTATAGTTGATTCCGAGAAGTGAACCGGAACAGATAACATCAAATCGTTTGTCTTCACTGAAAAATTTTAATGATGTTGCAATATCCGGAAATGATTGTATCTCATCAAAAAATATAAGTGTAGAGTTCGGTATGAATTTTTTTGACGGATCAATGCGGGAAATAAGTTGTATTATGCTTTCGGCAGAATATCCGTTTTCTGTAATAGCTTTGTATTTCGGCTCAGTGACAAAATTTATTTCAACAAAATTTTTATAGTTGTTTTTTGCAAATGTTCTGATGGTTTCTGTTTTGCCGACTTGTCTGGCACCTTTAATAATTATCGGCTTGCGATTGTTATCGTTTTTCCAATCCGTTAAAAATGCATCTGCTTTTCTTCTCAGATAACTCATTTGCTTATCACCTCGTGAACATTGTAGCACTTAAAAATCATCAAGTCAACATTTTCATGAGGGAATAATCGGGGAAATTCACACTTTCATGAGGGAATAATTGACAAGTTTTACATTTTCATGAGGGAATAATCCGAGAATTTTACATTTTCATGAGCGAATGTGTTTCGTTTACTGCCCGGTGACGGAAAAAGAATCTCTGTCTTTGTTTATTTTCATGGTGATTTCTTTATCTGCAAAAGTCAGGCGCATTTCGCCCTTGTTGCCGATGAAATCTTTTACATGGTTCTTAAGCTTACCTGTACGGTAGCTTTTTATTACGAGCCATTTACCCTTTCCGTCATTTATTTCGCAAATTTTTCCCCTTGCCTGTGCGGAAATATCGGCGGGGGCAAACCGTTTCGCAGTGACGGCGGTCATGCCGTTTTCACGAACGCAGCGGCGTACATCTTCAAGCGTTTTTTCGGAAATATGTATTCCGCAAAGGAAGCAGAGCTTGAGCGAATCAAGCACTTTTCTGTCTGCATTGTGGTCAAAAACCGCTGTGCTGTTAAGGGAAACGAAAGAGAAATGCCTGAAATTCAGAAGTGACCACAAAGAAAATCTGCCGAATGAAAATCCGTTTTTGCAGGTTTCACCGTGAGTGAGAATATTAAAAACTCTGAAAACCTCTCTTGAACGGAAATCGGGCTTGATTTTCGGGTTACCGAAAAGACATTTTTTGAACAGCACGGGATACCATTGCCCCCAAAATCCGTCATCGTAACGGATAATTCCGATTTCGGGGCGATAATCTTTTATTGAATAGCCTCTGTCTTTGCCTTTGTATTCTTTACAGAACTGTTTGAATTTTTCACCGTGTTCTGTCAGACGGCCTTCCTTATCCGTCATAACATCAACGCTTTCAACGTATGCACAGTCAACACCGGCGAGATAGGCAAACAAAAGATTATGATACATTTCATCTGCTGAATGACCGGGGTTTGTAAGCATATACCAGTTGTCAATGCAATTATAAAGCGGCAAACCGTACTGCATTGCGGCGCCCGCAGCGATTGAAAAGGCAACATCGGAAATATTTTCTTTTAATGATTTATAGTTGGGAGTTATTCCGCTTTCGGCAAATTTGTGAAAAAACACGGGATAAACATGCTCACCCAGCATGGCGGGCGCACCTTTTTTCTTGAAAGAATCCGCATATTCCGTTAACTGCTCTTTCAGTAATTCACCCTGCTTTAAGGCATCTTTTCCTTTCAGAAGCGGAAAAACGGGAATGATTTTTCTCAGCTTTGTCGCAATCTGAATTGTAGGGTTGCGGTTGGTTATTATGTGCTCAAATTCATCATACATAATGCCTTTGAAGCGCTTGCTTTCACTGAGGGATTTAAGAAATTCATCGGGAAGTCTGACACGGTGACAGCCGTCACTTTCATCAGACCATTCGGTTCCGTCGGCGGCTGTGCAGTTTTCGTGCCAGTTGGCATATTCAAAATTTGTAATAAAATCGGTGTCACGCTTTTCAAAAAAATCCGAAAGGTCATGTGCCAGCTCAACTGATTGAGGAGCGGTGTGATTTTGCCCCTCAACATGACATACGGCAAAGTCGATAAGCGCACCGTCATCTGTCACGGCTTTGGTCGCTTTATCACCGTTAACAATTCTGTCCGAAAAAACATTCAGTCCGATTTTCATTGATTATATACACTCCCGTGATGATTTTTGCCGTTTATTTTTTCATTTCAAAGCTTTCAAGAGGTTTATCGGCATTTTCAACCGCGTATTCATGCTCCGCTTCTGTTGTGAAAATTATATCTCCGTCAACCTCTTCAAAGCTGATTGCTTCTCCGGTTTCAAGGTCACGAACCGTTATTTTTTCTCCGAAAACATTCATGAAACGGCAGTCATTTCCTTTCAGGCTTCTGATTATCGCATAAGACGGTGCGCCGTCTCTTGCCTCTGCAGAAACAAGGAATGCACCTCTTGCGCGAAGTGAGAAGAATGCGGCATCACCAATTTCAAACGGATAAGCGGGGAAAATTTTAATTACACCGCATTGCGATTGAAGAAGCATTTCGGTTATGACATCGCTGAGATATGCGGCACCCTTGTCAACAAAAAATGAATGCTGACCATCGGGCTTCATTTCGTTGTTTTCATCATAATCGCAGGCATCGGCGCGGTTAAGATTGCCGCCTTCTCTGCATTTTGGTAAAAGCTCAAGAGCAAGCTTTGCAAAATCTCTGTCGCCCATACGAAGCGCTGAAATAATGCCGAAAGACATATCCCATGGCATTGTTTTTCTGTCAACAAGCTTATCGGTCGTTTTTATTGCAGCTTCTCTTAATGCTTTATCTCCGTTCCGGCAATCGACCTCATCGGTAATGCAAACGGGGCTTAAATCAGTTACCGTGGGCACACCGTAACCGAGAGCCGTATCGTCACAGTCTTCACAGTTTTTCCATGTTCCGTCCGGCCATGTGGCATAATCTTTGCGGAGTGCCGCCGCATCGGCACGCCACTCGGCACTGAGCCCGGAATCAACACCGAGAATATCTGCGGCATCTGCCGTATGAGTCAGAATAAATTTGAAAAGGCTCAGGTCGATAATCGAATTGGTCATAAATTCGTTGAGAAGACCGGGGCAGGCAACAAATTCCTGCGAGCGTGACGGGAAAATATATTTTTCTCCGTTTTCGTCCGTGAGCAGATAATCGTGATAGAAAAGAGCAGCCTCTTTGAGAATCGGATAACCGACCTCTTTCAGATATTCCTTATCTCCCGTGAATTCATAGTAATCCCACGCATATTTTACGGTTTCACCAGTGGTTGAAATATTCATCAGGGTTCCGTTTAAGGTTACCGTTGAAGATATTACCGTGCCCGTGCCGGAAATGGCGTGAGGATATGCCGTACCTCTGCAGCCGTAAAAATCGGAAGCGAATTTACTGAGCTTTTCTCTTGAGTCAACACACAGCTTAAACCACGGCTCCAAAAGCTCTGCGTGATTTGTTGCAAGCAGGCCGAGATTTGATTTGGTCTGTTCATAAGTCAGAATATGGTGCCCCCAGTTGGCATAATTTGACTGGAACCACGGTGCAATATAACCCGGCGCAAATTTGCCCGGCCGCCTTGCACTCATTGCTTCATATATTCCCCAATACCAGGGCATTGAATATTTTGTGTCCGGCAGTCTTATCCAGGAGCGGCAGAAGTCATGCGAGAAAATCTCCGAGCAATTCGAGCGAACGTGTACCGGGTTTCTCTCAACGGCGCTTTCAAGTCTTCTTTTTGCTTCCGCATAAGTGTCATCTGCATCATAGGTTGAAACAACAGTCAGAAGCAGTTCAAAATATCTGCCGAAATGACCCGTTCCGAGCACGGAATAGCCTGTGTTTGTGAGTGAAGGGGTTTCGCGTGTCACACAAGCCATTACGGTATAATGGCAATCGGGTGAATCTTTTGCCGTTTTTCCTGCTTTAAGACGCATATTGAAGCCGAAGTATTCACCGTCGGTAAAGCATTCGGGTGAATAGAACTGCTCGATTTCCTTTTCATATTTTTCGATTTCGTCAGCGGTCAGTTCACCGATATTTGACGGTACCTCCATAGGGTCACGGGTCAGCTCAAAGCGAACGGTACCGAGCACCGGGCGTACACTGCCGATAGGTGCTTCGGCACAAATTCTCATTACATCGTCAACCTTGCTGATGTTTGCCGTGACACAGTATCCGCTGCCGTTGACACTGCCGTTAATGTTATCACAGTTAAAGGTCTGTTTTGCCGTTCCGCTTGAAATATCAAGCTCTTCACGGATGCAGCAGCCGAAGCCGCCGCTCAGCAGATGAAGTGTGAGCCTTGCGGCCGATGTCTGAACGGGATGATTTGACCGACGGTTCGCCGCACAAAACATATCAAGCTTTATGCTTTCATCACCGTTTATCACTTTTTCTCTGAGAGCTTTGATTCCGCCGTCGGGGTAACACGGCTCGGGAGCATCATAATCATCCCACCACAAATCGTTTTTTGCGATATTGAATGTAAGATTGTCGGGCATTCCGTGCATTGAGGCACCGAAATCGCCGTTTCCTATGGGCATACCCGCACGGAAATCCGCGGCTGTGCCGTTTCGTCTGAATGTGTGCTTTGCCGCCTCTGTCTTTCCGTTTGTGTCAATTCTCATTCTGCCGGGCATCATGGTTTCGTTAGGCATATTTGAAAGCAGACCGCAGCACGCATCTTTTCTCATTTTTCTGTTCATATTATCCGCTCCTTTTTTGATACGGTAATCAGTATCTTCCGATTTCCGCAAACGGAATCTGTTCAAAACCGTCGGGAATATTTTTAAGAGTATAGTCACCGTTTGCGGCATCCGCAAACAAATCGTTACTCGCTTTCAGTTTATAAATATAATTATCCGTTACATTGCTGAATTTGTTTGCCGAGTCGGCGATTCTGCCGATCGTTCCGGGAATATTTACGATGATGTTTTTATTCACATTACTGTATGCGGGGTTCGGAACGAAATCGGGCGTTTCCGTGTTGCTGAAATCATCACTGAATTTCTGCATCTGCGGATAGGCCTCTTTCCATATATCGGTCTGCCACGGTGATTCATAAAGAAGCTGCCACATTCCGCCTTCCATATCCTTGTCACGGCTGTGTGAAAACCAGCCGTTGTTTACAACACCGTCACGGGCACGGTCATCATACGATATACTTGCGTCATTGGTGTTGATGACCAGATTGTTATAAACCTGCATATCTCTGCCGCCGCCGAGATGAAGACCGATTTTGGGTACATTGACAAGCAGATTTCCGTAAATTGTCTGCCCAGAAAGTGCATCATCCATATATATTCCGTCGGGAGTGTGACCGTCCGAACCGAGGTCGTACACCGCGTTGTATCTGATGACCGTTCCGTAGAAATCCCAGCGTCTTCCGGCATAGATTGCGCCTGCGTCGTCGGTAAGCAGACAAACATTGTGGATATTGTTATATTCGATAATGTGGTTATTGCCGCCGTAGGTTATCGCTTCGTGAGGAGAATCATGCATTTCGTTATGTGAGCAGATGTTCCCCACACCTCCGAGAGAACAGGCGGGCTGATAAGTCTGAGTGATTTCCGACCAGTGATGGATATAGTTATTATCTGCTTTGTTGTTTCCGGGTGTCAGCGTCTCACGGTCACCGCCGTTAAGATAAATTCCGCCTTTTCCGGTGCGGGTTATCTCGTTTGCATAAGCAAGATTATCATAGCCGTCAATATGAATGGCATCGCCTGCTACATTCTTGATAAGGCAGTTTTCAACGGTGTTGCTGCTGCCGCTGATAACAACCGCAGTACCTCTTGTTCCTTTTACGGTGAAGCCGTCAAAGGTAAGGTAATCAACACCTTCGGCGTTTATAACGGGCTTGACGGTAACGGAAATATCTATCGCAGCATCGGACAAATCCCCGTCGGGATAAACATAAACAATACCGTTTTCGCGGTCAAGGTACCATTCGCCCGGGGCATCAAGCTCCTCAAACACATTGAAGAAATAATAGGGTGCATTTTCCTTTGCCCCGAACATTCCTGCAAATTTTGTTGAAACGGTGAGATTTTCGGCATCGAAATCGCCAATCGGCGTTGAGGCATCTGCCCAGTCGGCTGTCCAGAAGCCGAACATCCATACATCATCAAGAGTTTTCCATGATGAAATTCTGTCGGCAAGATTACGGTCTATTTTATAAACATCCGGGGGAGGATTGCGAACTGCTTCCCAGTTGCCGGCTGCCGAGCCGTCGGGATTTTTACCGTAGCCCGCATCAACGACCTTTCCGGTGTAGAGATATTCTGCATCGGGATAGCGGGCAAGCACCTGACGCTTATCGTTGACAAACAGCTCACAGTACAGATCGCCCACCCAATCACCGTCATATCTTGTGTTGGTGTTGTGTGAACCGTAGGGATAGATTTTGCCCCAATCTTCTGCTGTCAGACCGTATTCCTTTATATCTGCACAGAGAACCTTTGATTTGGCATCGTCCGAGAGCCTGCCGAGCATTGCTTTGTCACTGACAGATGTAAAATCCGCGGGCTTGAGCGTGATTCCTCCGTTGAGAATTACTTCACCGTCACCGAAGGAACGGTAAGCAACGGGACATTCTTCCGTGCCGGAATCTTCAGCTGTAAATTCGAGAGAAGAAACCCTGTATTCCCCGGCTTTAACGGTTACGGTTATGCCGGATTTGCCGGATTTATTGAGCGAACGAACGGTGTCACGGGCTTTTTCAAATGTTGCAAAGGGCTTTTCAAAGCTGCCGTCATTTTCGTCGTTTCCGTCCGGAGCGATATAAAAATCGGCATCCGTTATTAGAACTCTTTCTTTTTCGGTGAACTTTGAAAGATTTGACGGAGCGGACTGAGGGTCGGCGTGCTTTAATCTGTAATCATAAGCTGCGGGTATTGCGATGGGCGCAAAGCCGACTGCGAGAACGAGCAGCAGCGAAAGAACGGCGGGAAATGCTTTTTTGCCGTCTGCTTTCACAATAAGAACAAAGGCCAGTGTGAAGAAGAATGACACAAGGCCCGTGATGATTTCAGCTGCGAGCGTGGAATTTTTTGTTTTCAGGATAATATTGTTGATTAAGAAAACCAGCCCGAAAATCACGGCAAGTGATACCGCAGTGAAGATCATTGCTTTCAATACGGGCTTTTTGCTGCCTTTTACCTTCTGATAAAGGAGCCCGAAAAGAAGAACGGAAACGCCCCACAGCACAGCACTCACACCGTAAAGAGCTACCTTAAACGGCGGAAAGGAGTAACTGTAAAGTGCCGTTGCACCGCAGGCAAGAAGAAAAACAAGAAAAGCTTTAAGTGAAATCTTTTTCATAACATATTCCTTTTTTAAACGGTAAAGCATTATTTAACATATCGATATAATTACGGACAACTTTTTTCTTTCACCGTAATTCAAAATTTGAAGGGCTGCGGCATTTTTTGTTATCTCAATTTGCGGCAGCCCTTTTTCTTGTTCTGTTATACTTTCTTTTTATCTTTATATTTGATGATGACGGCAATGTTCAGTATCAGATATGTAAGGAGCGGTATCAGCAGCCCCATGTGCTTTGCGGCGGGAGAAGAAGCCTGAACAAGAAGATTGAACACCGAGTGGTAAATGATGGCGATATTCAGAGCGGAAAGGGAACCGGTGATAAAAATCTTGGTTTTCTTTTTCACAAAAACTATGAAGTAGCCTATGGCTATTGTGCAGATACTGTGCATAAGTCCCGAGCAGAAGCCTCTGGCAATTGCGAAGCCGAGAGTTACATCTCTGAAATTCTGAGTCAGGATTATCAGATTTTCGAGAATTGCGAAGCCGACACCGACTGAAAATGAAGCGGTGATGATGTCCGTGCGGTCATCTGAGTACACAACCGCAAAAAACAGAACGGGCAGAGCTTTGATGATTTCCTCGGTTATGGGTGTGATGTTGGTGGTGAAGTAAATGAGCTGAACATCCGAGATTTTAAGCAGAAGACCGTTGACCTCGCTTATGAAAAGACAGCAGAACATACCTATCAGCATGAACAGCACTACTTTTCTCGACTTCTTTTCAATCGGAAGAAGCATAAGAAGAATAGGTGCGGCAACGCATATAAAAAGAATATAACTCATCGTGTCCATTTCTTCACCTCGCTGTTCAGAACAGGGATTACAATGGCGTAAAGTACGCCGAGAATTATCTGAATGAAGAAAATGATATTCTTATATCCGAAAATACTGAAGCCGATTTCGGCAAGCGAAAGCACACCGATCAAAAAGGCTGTGAGGTTGTAGCCCCTGATTGCTTTTATTATTCCGAAATCCACATCCGGGATTATAAGATGCTTTATGTTGAGGTATCCGGCAAAGCCGGTAAGCACGGAGATGATGATATAGATTATTCTGATTGATATATTTGCTGTGCCGAAGAAAAGGGCGTAAACGGAAGCGAGAAGCTCAATTACCGGGATGATTATCGGAATTATTCTGTAATGGGCTTTAAGAGTGTGTCTGTCGTCAACGAGGGAGTCAATCTGACCGTAATTTGCGAAGAACATATACAGAAACATAGCCGCATAGCCGATGAAACCGAGATTGAATACATCGGGTACTTCACCGTAAAGGGCTATTGTGACAAAGTAGAAAACCCTTGAAAGAAAGGCACTGAGAATTGAGAAAAATATAAAAGTAAAATACATCGGCGGTCTTTTTTTGCTGAAAAATCTCGTTATGCCGAAAATCAGACCGAATCCGCTGCAAATAAGCAAATACAGATTTGTGAAAAACGGAAATTCCATTCATTAATCATCCCCTTTCCCGTATTATATAGTATAATAAATGCTTTTTCAATAAAATATTGAAATAAAAAGTGTACCTTTTATGTATCTTATCGTATAGTAAAGTAGTACCGTAAAAATTAATATAGGGGTGTTATTTTGAAAAAGGTTCTCAGTCTTATTATCGTTCCGGTTATGCTGATATTGCTTGTTTTACCCGGAACAACGGCATTTGCCGCCGACAGACTCTGTATTTCGCAGATAAGCGTTGAAGCAGGAGCAAACGCGGCTGAAAAGCTTGAGAAAAACGGATATACCGTAATATATCAGAATCTGAATCCTTCGGGCGGAGAGAGGATATACATGGGCTACAAGCTCGGCGAAGCTCCGATTACGGACCTGATTGTTTCTTCCGCGCCCGTCGGCTCGATTGAAGTGAATTCCGTCACTTATACTTCCGTTTCTTCGGTAAATCTCAACCAGGGAACGGGCGGAACTCCGGTTTACCTTTTCTGTACCCGGGACACCAAAGCGGGAAGCGGAATTCTTTCACTGTTTTTCGTGAAGAATTCTGAAGACGGGGCGGCGGATATTCTCGATACCTTCGGTGACGGCTCGGTTCCGGTGAGAACTGCAGACGGCAAAGCCGCGGACTTTGATGAGGGAATCAACGAACGCGACCTGTTTTGCTTCGCCGTACACGAAAATTCCTGCCTTCCGTTTGTTTCCGAGGTGAAAATCGTCAACATCGGGGCAGTGGAAAGCGCATTCGAAAAAATTGCCGCTTCCGGCTGTGATTATTTCAATGCCGCGCCTCTTTCTCAGATGAACGGAACAAGCACATACCTATGCTTCAACAGAACCGCCGATGCTTCATCTGCGGTGAGAGCAGCGGTGTTTTCGGATTCCGGTGAAATTGACGGTATCGAATATATAAGTGCCGGAAGCTGCAGCCTTAACGGCGAAGCGCTGAACCTTTACTACACAAAGGACGCATCGGCGGGGAACCCGGTTGCCGAGATAATCAAAGGCTCACTTACCGACAGCGGCTTTACACGCGGTGACTGGGCAAAGGCATATTTCAGCAGAGCATCATCAAGTGCAATGTCAAGTATTTACGATGAGGATTTATACAGCACCCTTGTTGAATCCGATGAGGAATATTTACAGCTTAAGGTAAAAAATATAAAAAGCGGCTCCGACACGGATTTGTTTATGATTCTTTCGGCAAACGGAGCGAATGCTGACGGCTCTGAGGCGAGAACAGTTACTCTTCCCGAAGAGGATTTTGAGGAAACTTCGGAAATGCAGCGTGATACGGAGATAACGGGAATTTCCAAGGAGGAACAGACCGAAGATTCCCCGGCAGAGGGCGACGCACTCAATGCTTACGGCTCGGCTATCGGCGGCGGCAGTCTGATTGCCATTGCCGCAATGGCGGTCATTATGACCATTGCCGCGGCAATTCTCGTCTTTGTCAAGGGCAGAAAGAACGGTAAAAATGATTAAAGGAGAAAGAACCATGCGTTTGTTTTTGAAAAAAATAAAAAGCGGTTTTCTCGTTCTGACAACAGCTTTTGCCTTGCTGTGCGGTGTGCTTCCTCTTTCGGCGGGTGCCGTTAAAACCTTCGGCAAGCCCGTTGTGTACAGCTTCGGGGCGGAAAATGAAAGTACATTTTCAAACCCGGGCGGAACGGTCGTAACCTCCGGTGCGCTGTCCTGGAAGCTTTATGACAGCCGTGAAAGCAGGCAGACTCCGGACGGGCTTTCAATCGGAGAGGGCTATTTGCTTCTTAAGGACGCCAATCCCTTAAAGAATATGTCAGACTTCATGTTTGAAGTAATTTATTCTTCGGCTGTTGACGGAGAAAGCGGAGCGGGAAAGCCCTTCTTTCTCACTTCAACAAAGAAATATACCATGATTCAGTATATTACCGACAGCATATCCGGCTTCGGAATTTCTGAAAACGGTGATATATATATCGCAGGCAAGAAAATCAATCACGCCGACGGAGAAAAGCCGGAGGATATTCTTTCATCGAGAAATCCGGAAATCAATCCCGGTGACGAATGCAGGCTCACCGTGAAATATATCGGCGGAAAGCTGACTGTTACGCTTACATACAATTACGGAAAAACAACTGTTACTCTTGCCGAAAACCGGGAATGCGTTATTTCCGGCCTTCAGCAGATGGTTCTCGGCGGAGATAAGGGTAACAGACTCGGCGGCTTTACCTACAAATCAGTTTCCGTTTCGGAATACACCGACTATGTTCCGGACGCGGACAGCGGTGTCAAGGCAATAGTTGTTCTGGGCGAAGCCATTAAGGAATACGATAATGCCGATACCGCTTTGAATGATGCGATTAAACAGGCAGACGGCAGCAGCTCGCCGGTGCTTAAGCTTTATTCGGATATTACACTGAAAAACGCGATAAAGGTTCCCGACGGCAAGCGCCTTACCGTTGATCTCAACGGCCACACCGTAAACAGAAACCGCCACAGCGCAATGAGCGGTGACGGCTGTGTGTTCCTTGTGGGTACGGGTGCTTCGCTTACCGTGGAAGACTCTTCCCCCGATGTCCCGAATTACTCGACTGCAATCCGCGGCGGTGTAATCACGGGCGGAGCGGGCGACGATGTCGGCGGCGGTATTCAGCTTAACGACAACTCCGAACTTTCTATGACGGGCGGCTCGGTCGTCGGTTGTGTTACAAATGACCACGGCGGTGCAATCCGCGTTGACGGTGATAATGTAAAAATCAATATCCGCTCTGCGGGCTTTTACAGCAATATGACTCTTGACAGCTCGGACAATTCCCACGGCGGTGCGGTTTATTCAGACGGCACGGGCTGTGAAGTTACCGTTTCAAATTCGATTTTTGAAGGGAATTATTCCGAGGACAGCGGCGGAGCTGTGTATATCAACGAAGGCAAATTTACCGCTGTAAACTGCCTTTTCAGCGGCAACAAGTGCCTTGACCACGGCGGTGCGGTGTATGTTGAAAGAGGTTCAACGGTTTCATTTGACAACTGCACTTTCGTAAATAACCGTTCCGACGGTTATGCAGGCGCGGTTTACTGCAATTCAAGCGACGGAACAAGACTGTCGGGCAAATTCACAAACAACTCCGCAGGTAAAGCGGGCGGCGCACTGTTTGTAAACGGTGATGCGGTCAGCGTTCAGGATGCGGAAATCATCGGCAATACCACGGGCGACAGAGGCGGCGGAATGTATGTTGACGAGATGTACGACATCAACATTCAGGGGCACCTTGTCATAAAGGACAATTACAAAGAAAACAAGAGCAGGGACGATATCTTTCTTGATTCCATAGGAGTCGCAACAGCCCGTGTTTATGACGGCGGACTGTATGACGGCTCCGAGGTATGGGTTCTGACATCGGGAAATCAGACGGTTTCCGAGTATATTTCCGATTTTCAGCAGAGATATTTTCACAGCGATGATTCTTCAAAGACACTTTCGTTTTCTGCCGACGGCTCGAAAACACGGAGCCAGACTCTGATTACCTCCGCCATAGGCGGCGGAAATGTGCTGTTTATTATCATAGCGGCAGTTGTGATTATAATTGCGGCAGTAACGGCGGCTGTTGTAAAATCCAAAAAGAAGGGAGCAGGCAAAAATGAAAAATAAATTCAGATTGCTGTCAGTCATAACGGCCTGCATCCTTCTTGCGGCTTTTGCGGTTAACCAGCTTCAGGATGTCATTACTTTTGCTGTGGAAGATAACAGGTATCTTGAATCGGTTGAGATTTTTACGGCACCAACCAAGGCCGAAGCAAAGGAAAAATGCATAAGCGCCGGGTATATGGCATCGGATGCCGACCTGAACGAATTCAACTACGGCGGGGCAGTGGTATTGGGTTACAAAATAACCAATGACCCGGAAGAAGCCATAACCGATATGTCGGTGCTTGAAATGAACAGCGGGTACGAGGTGTCGGACTATGCCGACATAAAAGAGGCCGCAATGGAAAAGGCCGGCTTCGTTACCTCCGAGCTGAAAAAGACAGTTTCGGAGTACGGCGACAACCTGCGGGCAGGCAGTCCGAAGGCTGTCAAGGCACAGCAGATTCTCAATATTTATATTATTCCCGAAATGAATAATATCGGGCTCGGAGATTATCTTGCGAGCAATAAATTCACCGAGGACTTTCTGAAAAAGATTATCTGCCAGGCAAACGCAGGTGTTATCTATGCCATATTCAATTCTCTTTCCTCCGGCGTTGCGGATTACGGCGAGGACAACTGGGCACAGAGAGTCGAAAAAAGCGAAGTCAAGGCACAGCTTGCCGGCGGAAACGAAAATGTGCTTCTTGACAGTAAATACAAGGATTTTGCTTATGAGCTTTGCGACCAGCTTCAGTTTTTTGCCGAAAACTACGCCAAGGCAAAACAATATACCGATGACAACGGAATGAAAGCTCTCGAGGAAGGCGTTGAAAAAACAAAAGAGGGCGAAATTTCCGACGAAACCATGGAGAAGCTGGAAAACGGCGAAAAATTCGATGAAAAAGAAGGGTATTTCATTTACCTTGCGGCTTATGAGCTGCTGAGCAAATTCAGATATGACGGGAATACCACCGTTGCGCAGTACATATTAGACCTCGGAAACTCATCCTACAAAACCGATGCGGATTTAAGAAAGATATATCCGCTCGTTGACGCTCTGACTCTGGGTCAGATAGGTGTTTTCCGTGTTTCCGGTATTACTCAGATGGCACTTGCTCTCAGTGATGACAGCGTGGTTCTTGACAAAACAAACGAAGCCATATCGGAAATTTACGACAAAATCAAAGATGCATACGACGGAAAAACGGAGCATCTTTCAATCTGGGTAAATACCGACCAGACTCAGTATAATACAAAAATCGCAAAAACCAGTGCGAATATCATTTCGACCAACAGCGGTATGGAGTTCAACAACCTTACCAAAGAAAACCGTTTCGAGAAAAAGGCAGATGAAATAATAGCTCTTACCTATGTCATAGGTTCCGCAATTGATATTGCGGGCATTCTCACAACAGCGGGTGCGGAGATCGCCGCTATTCATCAGGTCGGTTTTTCGGCGTGGCTTTCGGGTGGAAGCGTTGCGGCGTGGACCGTCTGCTCCAATGCCATTGCTTTCACCAGCGGCTCAATATTCACTTCGATTCTCGGTATTCTCGGCTGTACGGCGATTATTCTCGGCTATGTGGCCTTTGCAGCAATTATATGCGTCACTCTTTATCAGATCGGTAAGTTCTTCTATGATCTGATAAAGGATGAGGATGATACAATGGATTACAGCCTTGATGATATTCCACGGGATGTGTATGATTACAGAAATCAGGCTTATCTTCATTACAGGGTCGTTGAGCTGAACGGCACCGGAAAGGGCGCCGACCTGAATGCGGAGAACGGCAGAAGATTTGCCGCACTTTACTGTACCAGAGATGAGAGTGCCGGTGAACCGATAAAAATCAACCCCGACGGCGATGAATTCAGGGTGATTTCGGGTGACACTTCCACCCCCGACGGATTTGAAAGTGTAAGATATTTCAGCCACGGTGCAATAGCGAACCTTAACTCTTACGCCAAAAACAAGGATGCAAAATCTCTTTTCCTCTCCTATTATAAAAGTCCCGCCGCTCAGATAAACGAGGGCGAGAAAAGCGAAGCTCCCGAAACCGCTTCCGGAAAAACGGAGTATCTGGAGTCACTGTCCGTTTCGGTGCAGAAGACCGAGGCAGCGTCAAAGGATGCGCTGAAGAAAGCGGGTTATACACTTATTGATGTAAATCTTTCGGGTTTCTACGGTAAAAACGACGGTATGTATACCTACCTCGGCTACAAGACAACAACGATTGCCAAAGAGGCGGTAACCGACATCAGAATCGTACCCCAGGGTTTAAGCACCGGCAGTGCGTTCTATTTCGGTAATAACGCCTATACGAGAGCGGGAGGGGATGATATTCCTGCTGACATTCCGTCAATATACTTTTCAAAATCACCCGATGCCGGAACGCCGATATATCCCGACCTTCAGGTGACGAACAGCAGGAAAAAAGCCAACGAGGGCTTTGAACCCGTCAATCTTTTCTGCGGCGGGGATGCGTTCAACCTGAATGCCACCGGCGGTGACAGCTCCGACCCGATGTCACTGAAGTACGGCCATTGGAATGACAGCACAAATGTATATATCTATTTCCATCCGAGCGTAACATATACCGAAGGTCAGAAGTATATCGGCGGTATGGCATTCTTTACGGGCAAAAATACATCTGCAAACAGCGGAGATGAAATAAAGCAGTACGCAGACTCAAACGGCTTTACCGTCTGCGGCGGAAATTTCACCGAAGATTACGAGCTTGTATTCAACATAAAACACCATCTCGGCAAGGGAACTGTTACGAGAGAAGAAACGGTTGACGATATCGTGACCTATCTCGGCTATTCACTGACATATAACCCATACAGAGCGATATACGGTATTAAATCCTATACGGCGATTTCTCCCGCTATGGAATCGCTTAACGAAATGATGCTTGTAAATGCGAACGCAAGCTCAAAGGAAAGCTATGCGGCGTGCAATGTTTTCTACCAGTTCGGAAATGAAATCGAACACGGTGACGAGGAGCTTAAATTCTTTTCAAGAGGAATTCTGAATTCCAATGCGTGGAACGGAATAAACGAGCAGTCCCGTCAGACGATTCTCCCGGAGATTGAAGAATATCCCGGGCAGGAAAAGGATGATTTTGAAGACTGCACATGGGAAACCTCCGCACCGAGGCTTAAAAATCTTTATGTCTGCGGTTATGTTCCGGATAAGGCACCGCTCAGGGACACCGATATTGCGGTTTACGACAGTCCTGATGAGCAGGAATCCTGCGCCGCGGCGGGCCTTTACAGTGTGCAGGATATGAAAACACCCAACAGAGCACAGGCTCACAATATAGGAATAAGCTCAAAAAATCCGATGTATCTGTTCTTCAGACAGGATAAGCCCTCGCAGGGCAGATATATTTCTTCAATTTCGTTAGGCTCATGGAATTTTGATTCATTCTTAGGTGATGACAAGAGCTTCCAAAGCATGAGCGACAGTGACAAGGAAGCCATTAAAGAAAAATACGGTGCCATTAAGGATGACCTTTGTATTTCGGGTGTTCTGCAGTCCAGCGGCGATGAAATCATCAACAGAAATCTTGCCGTAAAATTTGCCGATTCAAAGCAGGCCTCTCCGGAAAACGAACCGGCGCAGGCGGCGTATATCGGCGTAACGAGGACTGATAACAGCGCGGATGCCATTCATTCGATAATCAAGTTCAGATTCAAAAGCAGAAGTGAAGCGGAGCTTAAAATCAAGGTCGGCGGAACCGAATTTACGAGAGTCGGAAAAGACCCGGTCTATGACGAACATACGGGAGCATATTTCCTTTATGTTTCCAAGAGCGGCAGTGCTCCCGGAGAGCCAATCACATCAATCAGCTTCAGCGATATTCCCATTGTTGAAAACTGTGCAACGGTGCTTACCGCCCGCGAAACCGATGTGACGGAGTATTCAAAGGGAAAGGAAGTCGTAAAATCGAGAGCCGGGCTTAAGGGCTATGCCAACGAGTCAAACTTTATCCACTGCGAATACGAAACACAAAGAACATATATCTGCGATATATTCATTGCATCGGGTGCCACGGAAACGGCGGCAATGCTTGAGCTTCTGGATATGGGCTGTAATATGTATCTCCCCATTGACATGAACAGGGACGCAAACGGAAATTATATCTTTTTAGGCTATGACAGAGCCGAGTCGAAGTATTACGCGGTGCGCGACATAGTCTGCACGGTGGGCAAAAAGGCAGAGCCCGAAATCGAGATAAACGGCGCTGTATATCAGAGAGCGCGTGACAGATTCATTATGAATTACGATGACTCGGGCGCGGTTTCCTTTAACGAAGGAACAAACGGTTACAGTATCTATCTTTATTATACCTATGAGACCGAAAACGAGCCGATCATGAAGCTTGCGGCCGCCGAAAGAGATTATGTTCCCGACAATCAGGGCGCATATATCTGGGAGCCGGTTCTGACCGATACCGTAAATTACTGCAATTTCAATGACGGTGTTTACGCATCCGAGGACGGTCACAGCGTTGATAACAGAATTTATCTTTATGTGAACCGCATTGACAACAGCATGAAACCCGGTCTGAAGCTTCCCAAGGGCAGTACCGAAAGTACGATGGCATACGGCAAGCTTAAAACGGTTTCGGCGTAAAGAACGGAGGAATAACAATGAAAAACAAAAGAATAAAAATCATCTTTACTTTTGCTGTTTCTTCGGTTCTTGTTCTTTCCGTGCTTTTCAGCGCGGTCATTTCGCAGGCATCCTATGACGGTTCAATCAATCAGGGAAAAAGCCACGCGGACGAAAAGGGTATGTACCTTTATACTCTTGATATCTCCCTCGACAATCCCTGCAATTCGGCTGATATGGATAAGGATGCCGTATATCTTCTGTGGTTCGATTTCGAATACAAAGATAACAACGGCAGCGGCAAAACCTCGACTTACAGATTTGATATGTCGTGGAAAAACGATAAAAATCTGAACAGCGAGGTGCTGAAAAAGTGTTTCATTCGCGGAAACGACAACGCCTGCTTCACGCAGATGTCCGTATGGGTCCCGGGAATCGTCACCAATGTTCATGTTTTTCTCAATATGGACGGGGGCGAAAGACTTGCCTTTACCGTTAACGGGATTTACCTCAACGGTTTCAAAATCAACACAGATACGGACTATGTTTCCTCTGCGTATTATGACAGCGAAGCGGATATTCCCTGCTTCGTGCCGAAGGCGGCGGCAATCTGCCCCGACGGAGTGCTTGCGGAAAACGCAGGAATCCGTGACCAGTATAACGGCTTGCTTACTGACGAAAGCATAAAAGCGGCGCAGAACGGCGCAGCGAGCGGCGATTATTCGATGATTTATCATTTCGGATATTGACAGTAAAAAGCGTATGAGTATTATTATAAATATGATAAATACAGTAAGAGGTGCTATGATGAAAAAAATACTTTCCGTGGTTCTTGCTCTGCTGATAGGTGTTACCGCTTCGGTAAATGCTTTTGCGGCATCGGCAAAGAAAAATTACATCAGCGACCTTGCTGCCGTTGCGGCAAAGGATGAAAACGACGCAAAAACACAGCTCGAAAAGGCGGGCTACAAGCTTCTCAGCGGCAGTAATGTAAATTCCTCACTTAAAACCGGGGTTTATCTCGGTTTTAAGGAAACCGACAACGCCGACGAGGCAATTACCGACATTGCCGGAATGAACATGACCGGCAAATTCAGCTACTCCGATTATAAAACCATAATGACGCAGAACGAGGAGCGGATCAAAGAAACGATAGATAACTTTGAACCCGTTATAGCGGAATTTCAGGCAAATTACGACGAAGAAAGAACCACGGCCATTGCCGCTTACAAGGCAATGAATGTCTTTAAGGATGACGACAGCGGCAAACTCATGGGCGACTATCTTCTTGAATACGATTTCAGCGAGGAAGCCAAGAAGAGTATGACCGACACCTTTATGCAGGCAAACGCTCAGATTATACTTACAATTATGCAGCAGGCTTCATTTGCGGGTGACGATAATGAAGACACCATGATTGACAGACTGACAAAGCTCGGCCCGAACGGTGTGGCGGCTAAATACAGGGGATTCCCTTCCGTCGGTGAAGCAAACAGGGCCATGGCTGCGGAATACGGCAGCACAGCGGAAGAAATTTATAACGACTGGAAAAGCGTGTATAATTATATCCTTGAAACCGAGAACGAACTTGTTAAGGTTGACGGTGAAGGCAATATCACATCGGCAGACGGTGTGCTGACAACCGGGCAGAGAACCGAAGAAGACTACAAGGATATTGACCCCGATGATGTGCTTACCGCTTACGCAATGGATGTTGCCTCTGATGTTGCTTCAAATTCGGCTGTTGTAATTGACACAGCACTTTACAATTTCCTGAATGAAATCAAATACGGTGACGGAACTTTGCTTGGATTCTTCAAACGCCCTATAAGCCAGGTAAAGTTAGAAGAACTTTATCCCATTGTTGACGCAATGAGCGAAGGTCAGCGTTCTCAGATCAAAATCAGCGGTCTGAAAATAACCCTTGAAAGTGCTTTTTCGGATATTAAAGACGGAACAAACGAAGCAGAGAATACTCTTGATACGGTCAGCGAGCTTGCCGAGAGTGTAGAAATAACATCAATTTTTGAGGGCGTTGACAGAAGTGTGTTTGAGGAAGGTGTTGCGTTTACAAGTGCCGCCACGGAGCATGAACGCACCACCAACGAAAGCTGGATCACAAAGCTGACGGGTGCCGAAAGTGAAAAGGCGGCATGGCTCAATGTGATGATCATCAGCAGTGCCGTTACGGGCGTATTTATTGCAACCAGTATCGCCTCTGCACTTGTTCAGCATTTTCAGGTTGCCGGAGAACTCAAGCAGATTAAGGGTGCCCAATATTTTCTCGGGCAGTTAATGACCGATAAAGAAAATATTACAAAATTCCAAAATCATACCATTGATACCTTCAAAACTACCATCGGCAAAGGCCGATTTGATCACGGATTAAGCTGGGCGGATGCTGTCAGTGAAGAAAGCATAAAGCAGGTAGAAGCCCAGGCAAGAGTGAGAGAACTTACAATAGATGCCGAGATGGAAAGGGCTAAAGCTCAGTGTGATGAGCTTTGGGACGCCGTTGACCCGGATCTAGGCAGAACAGCGGGAATTATCAAATGTGTTTCTTTTGTTCTTCTTGCCATTGCTCTTGCCGTTGACGCCTATGTGATTTATGAATACATCACCACTCCCGATGTACAGGAAGAAGCAATACCGCACCACATTATGACGGCGGCGACAACCGAATTCGGTGAAGAGTATGTTTACTACGCAACCGTTAAGAATCTCAAGGATGAGGCACAGGATACCAACAACCATGAGGCGGATGCAAAAATCGGCTGGCTCACACTTTATACCACAAAGGATAAGGTGGCAGGAAACCCGATACTTGCCGAAAATCTTAAGGCACAGACAGGTTCGACAAATTTCAAAGAGGGAACGGCATTTGTTCATCTTTTCAATGAAACAGCGGCACTCAATCTTACCGATGAAGCTTTCACCGGAGTTAAAGACAGTGCTAAAGGCACATATATTCTTTTCTCACGCGAGGCTTCCATACTTGCAGGCAGTGCAATCACAGGAGGAAATGCTGCTTTGATCGGTGTGGGCGGACTTGCAGTCGGCGCAGTAATCGGCGCTCTGCTCACAAAGCTTGCGGGTAAAAAGAAAACGTGGCAGCGTAAAAAATAAAAAGGAAAGTATTATTATGAAGAAAATTCTCGCAGTTGTTCTTGCTGTTATCATCGGCATAACGGCATCTGTCAATGCCTTTGCGGCATCGGCAAAGAAAACTTACATCAGCGACCTTGTTGCCGTGACAGCAAAGGATGAAAGCGACGCAAAAGCACAGCTTGAAAAGGCGGGCTACAAGCTTCTCAGCGGCAGTAATGTCAACTCATCCCTCAAGACCGGGGTATATCTCGGATACAAGGAAACCGACAACGCCGACGAAGCAATTACCGATATTTCCGGTATGAACATGACCGGCAAATTCAGCTACTCCGATTACAAAACCATAATGAAGCAGAATGAGGAGCGGATAAAAGAAACGATTGATAACTTTGAACCCGTTATCGCAGAGTATCAGGCAAACTATGAAGCCGGAAAGCCCACGGCTCTTGCGGCTTATGAAGCCCTGAACACCTACAAGGATGATGACAGCGGCAAGCTCATAGGTGATTATCTTCTTGAGTACGATTTCAGCGATGCGTCAAACAAAAAGATGACCGAAACCTTCATGCAGGCAAACGCTCAGATAATCCTTGCAATCATGCAGCAGACGTCATTTGCCGGTGATGACGGGAATGATACGCTCATAGACAGAATGGTAAAGACCGGTCCCGACGGAATTTCAAAGAAATACAGAGAAATGTATCCTTCCGTCGGTGAAGCAAACAGAGCCATGGAGGCGGAATACGGTGATGTTGCCAACGAAATCCTCAACGACTGGAACAGCGTTTATCAGTATATTCTTGATGCTGAAAAGAGCGTGGATGTTGACGAGGACGGCATGGTTACTTTCACGGACGATATCCTTGAGCCTGAGGAAAAAACAGAGGAAGACTATAAGGATATTGAGAATGAAGAAGCAAAGGAATGTCTCGAAGCTGTTGATGCAGCCGCTGATGTGGCAGATGTTACAAAGAACGAAATCGACTATTCCTTCTATAATCTGCTCATTATGACCGAATACGGCGACGGAACACTGCTTGACTTTTTCAAGCATTCCAAAGATGAGGTCAGAAAAGAAGAACTTTATCCTCTTGTTGATTCAATGAGTGAAGGCCAGCGTTCACAGATAAAGATGAACGGGCTTCTTCTTACGCTGGAAAGTGCGCTCAGCGACATTGAAGAAGAATCCGAGGAAGCCGGAGAAACCGTTGAGAAGGTGCAGAATATTACCGATACCTTCGGTGAAATTTCTATTTATCAGGGCGTTGACAGAAGCATATTTGAAGACGGTGTGGCTTTCACAAGCGCGGCAACAGAACATGAAACCCTGACCGGCGAAAGCTGGTTCTCAAAGCTCGGAATTGAGAGCGAAAAGAATGCCTGGCTTGCGGCGATGCTTGTATCTTCTTTTGTTACGGTTGCTCTTGTCGGTTCATGTATTACAGCCTCTCTGGTTCAGAAAGCACAGATAAAAGCCGAACAGATCGCTGTTGAAGAGGCCAACATACCTTACAAAAATGCAAAAGCAATTTACGAGGAAGCGGGTAAACGCTATGATGCGTTCAGTGCATTTTTTGACCGCAAAGTAGAAACTTTTGATGTCTTTGAATTCAACGACCTTACCGCAAGCGAAAAAGTGAATATGTTCCAGGTAATCAGTAATGATATGCAGAATAAGAAAGATGCATTTGAGGAACTTCACGAGGCTGTTGCAGACCCGAATGTCGGCAGAACGGCAGGCATCATAAAATGCGTTTCCTTCGTTTTTCTTGTTGTTATGATTGCGGTTGACGCTTACACACTCTATGAATTTCTCACTACCCCCGCGGCTGTTGAGGAAGCAATACCTCACCACATTATGACGGCGGCGGCAACCGAATTCGGTGAGGAATATGTTTACTACGCAACGGTAAAGAACCTCAAAGGCGAGGCGCAGGATACCAACAATCACGAGGCAGATGCAAAAATCGGCTGGCTCACACTTTATACCACAAAGGATAAGGCGGCAGGAAATCCGATACTTGCCGAAAATCTCAGGGTACAGACGGGTTCAACGGATTTCAAAGAAGAAACTGCATTTATTCACCTTTTCAACGAAACAGCGGCACTCAACCTTACCGACGAGGTTTACACAGGAGCAGCTGACAGAGTAAACGGTACATATATTCTTTTCAGCCGTGATTCCTCAACCCTCGTAAGCAGTGCAATCACAAACGGTACGGCGGCACTTATCGGTGTCGGCGGTCTTGCGGTCGGCGCGGTAATCGGCGCTATGCTCGCAAAACTTGCGGGTAAAAAGAAAAAAGAAAACGCGGCAGCGTAAAAATAAAAAGGAAGGTATTATTATGAAGAAAATTCTCGCAGTTGTTCTTGCTGTTATCATCGGCATAACGGCATCTGTCAATGCCTTTGCAGCATCGGCAAAGAAGACTTACATCAGTGACCTTGTTGCCGTGGCGGCAAAGGATGAAAGCGACGCAAAAGCACAGCTTGAAAAGGCGGGCTATAAGCTTCTTACCGGAAGTAACGTTAATTCATCCCTTAAGACCGGAGTTTTCCTCGGCTATAAGGAAACGGACAACGCCGACGAGGCTTTGACCGACATTGCCGGAATGAACATGACCGGCAAATTCAGCTACTCCGATTACAAAACCATAATGGAAAACAACAAGGAGCAAATCAAAGAAACAATCGACAACTTTGAGCCGGTTATCGCGGAATTTCAGGCCAATTTTGAAGAAGAAAGGCCTGCCGCCGTTGCCGCTTACAAGGCAATGAATGTCTTTAAGGATGACGACAGCGGCAAGCTCATGGGTGATTATCTTCTTGACTACGATTTCAGCGACGCTTCACAGAAGAAGATGACCAATACGTTCATGCAGGCAAACAGCCAGATTATTCTCGGCATTATGCAGCAGGCATCCTTTGCCGGTGATGACGGCGAAAATACTCTTGCCGACAGACTCAGCAAGCTCGGCCCGAACGGTATAGAAAGCAAGTTCAAGGGAATATACCCCTCCGTTGCCAAGGCAAATCAGGCCATGGAAGCGGAATACGGCGATACCGCGGCAATCCTCTATGGCGATTGGAAAAGTCTTTACGACTATATCGGGCGAGCAGAAACAGCCATTACGAACGGGGACGGCATACTGCCGGAGGAGCCTTCGGAAACCGAAGAACCCGACGGTGTCAGTCAGCAGGTGAAGGACTATGTCAAAGGACTTGAAGCGGCGGCACAGACTGTTACCGTGGCAGACGATGCCTCCAACCTTGCTCTTTACAATCTGCTTGCCATAACCGAATACGGCGACGGCACTTTGCTTGACTTCTTCAGGCGCCCCGCAGACGAAGTGAAAAAAGAAGAGCTTTATCCTCTTGTTGACGCCATGAGTGAGGGTCAGCGTTCACAGGCCGATGCAAACGGTCTCAAACATACGCTTGAATGCGCCTTCAACAGCCTTGAAAAGGATGCAGAAGAGTCAAAGGAAGCCGTTGAAACCGTTGAGGCCGTTGCGGAAGCCTTTGAAGTGACCTCCATTTTCGAAGGTGTTGACAGAAGCATCTTTGAAGAAGGTGTTGCCTTTACCAGTGCCGCCACGGAGCATGAGCGCACCACCGGCGAAAGCTGGATTACGGAGCTTACGGGTATTGAGACCGATGAAGCGTTCTGGTACAAATCAATGATTACTTCCCTTGCCGTGTCCGGCGTGCTTGTAGCCACCTGCATCGGTGCCGCTCTTGTGCAGAGAGCACACGCCTCATCCCTTAAAAACTCCGTAAAGGTTTTGAACGAAGCAAGAGAACGCCATATGGATATTTGCGAGTTTTGTTTCGGCAGTTCCATTACTTATGAGCAGGATTTCACCCGCACGAATGCCTTCGAGTTTGTAAACGGCTTCAGAACAAATAAGAAGACTCCCGCATTCCAGGCAGTTTTTGACAAGGTAGAATCCGATTACGAGATGGCAGACCTGAATAACAGAGTCCTCAAATATTCCTCTACTCCGGCTATTGCGGGCTTTATTAAGTGTGCTTCACTGATTCTTCTTGTTGTAGCTGTTGCAGCGGATATTTACACCGTTTACGAGTACATCAACGCCAAGAATGCACAGGAGGAAAAGATTCCTCATCACCTTGTTACCGCGGTAAAGACCACCTACGGTGAGGATTATGTTTACTACGCAACGGTAAAGAACCTCAAAGGCGAGGCGCAGGATACCAACAATCACGAGGCAGATGCAAAAATCGGCTGGCTCACACTTTACACCACAAAGGATAAGGCGGCAGGAAATCCGATACTTGCAGAAAATCTTAAGGTGCAGATGGGTTCGACCGATTTCAAAGAGGGGACTGCATTTGTTCACCTTTTCAATGAAACGGCGGCACTCAACCTTACCGATGAGGTTTACACCGGCGTGAAGGACGGCGCAAAGGGCACCTACATTCTGTTCTCACGCGATGCTTCCGTTCTTACGGGCAGTGCGATTACAGGCGGAAATGCCGCTCTGATCGGCGCAGGCGGTCTTGCTGTCGGCGCGGTGATCGGTGCTCTGCTTGCAAAGCTTACCGGTAAAAAGAAAAAGGAAAACGCTGCGGCGTAAATAATTGTAAAAGCGGTCTGAGAGGAAAGCTCCTTTCAGACCGCTTAAATATTAATAATTGTTAAGTAAATTACCGAGTGTCATTTCAGCCCATGAATACTGAGACATATATTCGCCTCTGAAAAGCTCTTCACTGCCTTTCACCTTGTTGAGAAAGTCAAAGTAATCACAGCTTATTTTGGCGGCATCAACTCCGAGCGAGCCCTTTTGCGACAGAATAACATCGCCGCAGCCGCAGTGTTCAAAGGTGCTTTTCAGATCTGAGCGGAGGCGCTTGAAATAATTTGTGTGATTGTCGTCTTCCCAGAGTATTGCCGACAGCTCATTGTTTGAAACCATCGCTCCCTGCCTGTCAATCAGGTAGGCAAAAAGCTCCTTGGTTTTGCTGTAAATAAAAACCGGAGGGACTCCGTCAATCAGCACGGAAAAATTGCCGAAGCATCTGACCGTGACCCGGCTTTCTTCAACGACCGGGAAACGAAGAAATCTGATTTCTCCGAGAATGTCTTCGGCGGTTGCGGGCTTCATGATATATCCGCTGGCGTGCAGATCCATTGCTTCGCTTTTGTAGTCATTGAAGCCGGTTACAAAAATTATGTTAAGCCGGGAATTGATTTTTTCAAGCTTTTCTGCAAGCTCAAGCCCGGTGATGCCTCTCATGTTGATGTCAAGAAAAGCAATGTCAATATGTTCTTTCCCTGCAAATTCAAGCAGCTCTTCGCTTTTCATAAAGGTGTGTATGTCCGCACCTGGCAGGGCGGTGCGAATCGCTTTTTCCGTTGCGCGAAGCGCCAAAGCTTCGTCATCAATTAAAACAGCAACCGTAGCGGCTCACCTCCGTTCATTTTGTGCTTTTCGGCAGAGAAACCGTTATTTCCGTTCCTTTGCCGATTTCACTTTTTACCGTGACCTCGGCATTACAGAGCATTTTAAGCCTCTCAATGCCGGATGAAAGCCCGATATGTCCCTCGCTGCTTTCCGTCTCAGAGGAATCAAAGCCCACACCGTCGTCAATGACCTTAACGGTGATGCTTTCTCCGTCATCGTGAACCGAAAGGGTGACTGTGCCGCCGCTTTCTTTCATCCCGACTCCGTGCTTTACCGCGTTTTCCACAAGCGGCTGAATTGAAAGAACGGGCACCTTGAAATCAACGGTTTCAAGATCAAAGACGATTTTAAGATATTCACCGAAACGCACGGATTCGATATTCAGATAATTTCTGATGTGCTGAAGTTCTTCTTCAAAGGGAATCGCTTCCGTTTTTTCAAGAGCGGAAAGGTTGCCGCGCAGATATTTGGCAAAAGAGATGGTGGTGTCCTTTGCCAAAGGAGGGTTCTCGTCGCAGAGCTGTGCAATGGCGGTAAGCGAGTTGAAAATGAAATGCGGCTTTACCTGGCTGAGCATCATTCTGAGATTGCTCTCCTGCAAACGGTTCTTCTGCTCAATGTATTCGTTGACAAACTGATTTTGCATCACGACAAATATGAGCATCAGGGTCACAATCAAAGCCATGTTGACAAGGTCAATTCCAAACAGAAAAGTCTGCATAATCAGAGCTGCAAGCGGGATGAGCATACAGGCGATAAGGCAGGCGAAAAGCTGTTTTGAAACTGTCTTTCGGTTTATTATTGTGTGAGAAAGGTTTCCGATGAAGATAAGGATACACGGAACCTGCGAAAAAATGAACAGCTTGCACTGACGGACAATATTTGAACTGTCAATGTAGTAGAATACGGGTCTGAATAAATTGTAAATCAGCGCGGCGGTACTCAGAACCACAAAAAGCCATGTAACCTTATAAATGTGTTTGCCGTGTTTGCTTTTAACTGAGTGAATAACATAATTGGTGTAAAAGCCGAGAAGCGTATATGTCAGCAGATTCTTCATAAAGCAGCAAAAGGGAAGAAACGTTTTTGCTGCGGCAGAGCCGTGGCCGGTCATGATTCCGGAAACTGCGCTGAAAAACAGCAGAAGAGCCTCACAGAGCACAAGCAGGGTGAAATCTTTCTGAAATTCCCGATGCTTGTCGGCAACAACAAACCTGCGGCAGAAAATAACCATCATGCAGATTATGATTCCGAACAGCTCAACGGCTATATTAATTGTCAGAACTTCAAATTTCATTTTCTCTTAACCCCGGTAATTCGGATTTGATACCGCAGATTTTTACAATAATTGCTTTATGGCATATATTTCGGCACATTGATAATGGTACATTAAAAAGTATTAAAATATAAGATATGCTGTAAATGTTAAGTCAAAATGTCGAAAAACTCCAAACTTGTTTCAGCGATTAGTTTAGGGAAGGATAATTTTATTCATTATCTTTTCAGACGGTATGTGCGGCTTTTATTGCTTCCGATAGCTTCAAGGATTCCTTCCTCGGTCAGTTCTTTCAGATAATCGCGTGTACGGGATTCTTTCAAATCGATATATTCCGCTATCTGCGATGTTTTCCCTTCGGGGTACTCGGTCAGAAAAG
>JAZUJJ010000022.1:0-2122 GCA_045642725.1 Acutalibacteraceae bacterium | reverse complement strand
CATACAGGAACGCACAAATTTACACACTTGCCGTTTACAGTTGGGTTTATGGAGATGAAAATATAATGGCAACAAAATATTCAGAAAAGAAACGCCGAGGTGCTTGCAGAAAATACAAGTGCTTATTATGTTGATGACGGTCTTATCCACAAATTTAATTCTGTTTTTATGATGCCGGAAAAAGATGAAATTGATGTTGTTTTGAACTGAAAGGATAATACAATGAGCAACTACATAATGCATTTGCGAAAATTCGTAGGACACCAAACGCTTATTCAGTGCGGTGCGTGTGTTATAATCGTCAACAATGCAGGAGAAATACTTCTCGGCAGGCGTACCGATAATCACCTGTGGGGTTATTTCGGTGGCTCGGTTGAAATTGATGAAAAAGTCGAAAATTGTGCCAAAAGAGAATTGCTTGAAGAAACAGGACTTATCGCAGATGAATTATCTTTCTTTACTGTAAATTCGGGAGCAGACGTACACTATACATATCCCAACGGTGATGAAGTGTCAAATATAGAAATTGTGTATCTGTGCAATCAATTTCACGGTGAAATGATAGCCCAAAAGGAAGAGTTTGAAGAACTGAAATTCTTTAAGCCTTCGGAAATTGATATAGATATGATTTCCCCGCCGTTAAGACCGAGTATTAAGAAATATTTGGAGGCTATAAAATGAAACTCACAGCTCCTTCTATGGAATATGACAAACAAATACAGGAATATCGCCGAGAGTTTCTTGAATACGGAGGCTCTATGGACGGCTGCGGATCACTCCGTCGTTTTGATAAAACGGAGAATTGGCTCGAACAGGTCGAACTGTGTAAACAGGCGGAAACCACGCCTTCAGATTGGGTTCCCTCAACGCAGTACATATATGTTCGTGAATCGGACATGAAAATTGTCGGAGTTATTCAGATACGGCATTATTTCAATGACTATCTTGAAAAATATGCAGGGCATATCGGCTATTCCGTTTGTCCGAGTGAACGCAGAAAAGGTTATGCCACCCAAATGCTGAAGCTCGTTCTGCCCGAATGTAAAAAACTCGGAATCAAGCGTGTGCTGATATGCTGTATTCAGGGAAACGAAGGCAGCCGCAGAACAATTCTAAACAACGGCGGTGTTTATGAATCGACCGTATATGAAAAAGAGCAAGACATATATTTGGAAAGATATTGGATCGATTTGTCGGAATGATGCGACAAATCAGAATTGACGGAGAAATTTAATGTGAAAGTATTTTTTATCAGACACGGAAAAGATGATGACAGATACCGAGGTGGATGGAGCGATTTAGACCTGATACCGGAAGGCAGACAGCAGGCAAAACTTCTTGCAGATCATCTGAAAGAAAACAACCATGAATACCGTATCGGAAAGATTATTTCAAGCGATTTGCCGAGAGCTGTATCCACCGCACAATTTATATCCGATGAATTGGATTTACCCGTTCAAACTGAAATTCAATTACGGGAAATGAATAACGGTGATTTGGCGGGAATGCTGAATAATGAAGCCCTTGAACGGTATCCGGGACTGTTTTTCCGTTCGCTTAAAATGAACGAGCCGTATCCGAACGGAGAAAGCCCTGACGATTTCTTTATGCGTATCAAAAAATGGTTTAATGAGTTAAAGGAACAATATAAAAATACGGATGAAAATATTCTTGTGGTTACGCACGGCGGTGTGATTAATATCATTTATCATCTCGTAAACGGAATCGAATGGAGTAATAAAACAACCACTTTTAAGGCGGCAAATTGCAGCATTCATATCTTTAATATGGATACAATGAAGTTTGAAGTCGAAAATTTCACCGATTTTTTGACAAATTCAACCGATTATTGATTCACTTCCATTACGGCGTTGTTGACGGTTGTGTTATATTTCTTTATACTTTCATCAGAAAGCTTTCAATTTAATAATGCAGGTGAACTTATGAAACTTAAAATTGGTGAAAAGATTAAAGAATTGAGATATGAAAAAGGCTTGACTCAAGAGGAAATCGGTGCGCTCATAGGCGTATCGGCACAGTCTGTCAGCAAATGGGAGCGTGGAGAAGGTTATCCCGATATTGAGATGCTGCCGTCATTGGCAAATTATTTCGGTATAAGCAT
>JAZUJJ010000021.1:0-4254 GCA_045642725.1 Acutalibacteraceae bacterium | reverse complement strand
CTCTATAACCGTTCCCGAAAACAGCCTGTTCAGTTCTTCAAGCTGTTCCTTGTTCAGATAATCGGGGCGATACGGAATCTTTTTCGGAAGTCTTACAGTTGAGGCAGGGTTTGCAACAATCAGCCCCTCTCTGACAGCATCGTTTAACGCTTTGCTGATATTCTGATGATGGTGATGAATTGTTGTCGGGGATAATGCGGTTCCCGTAGTCAGATTGCTTTCGGGCTTCAAGAGAGAATAATAATATTCTTCCAAAATCATCGGCGTAACATTCTGCAACGCTACGGGATGCTGCTTGAAATACGGGATAATGTGGTTGTTCATATTACCGCAGTACCCCCGGTAGGTTGAGGGACGAATATCTCTCGGTATGGTTTCGAGCCAATGTTCAAGATACTCCGCAAGACCTGTGCCGATAAATATTCCGTTGCGTCCGTTCCACAGTGTAAGCTGTTCCTGAAGAAATTTCTCGGCTTTGCGTTTATTTCCGTCTTTAACCTCTAACCCCGTGCTTATCCATTTCGGCTTTCTTTTGCCGTTCTCATTGTTAACGCTAAAATGAAAATGTAGTATTTCGCCAACATAAAATGTCGTTTTTGAGATGCACAGCAGACTGCTGTATACTGAGAACAGCAAGTCAGGAGGTGCATCGGATGAACATAAGGAACGATATTTATGAGAAGGTGAAATTTATGTTAAAAGAAACCCCGGATATAAAGATAAATTATGCAAAGCTGGGCAGACAGTTTAACTGTGACCCGAGAACAGTCAAGAAACATGTTGAGGCTGTCAAGGAAGAAAAACCTGTTTCAACAAGAGTTTATTCAAAGAAAACAGACGGCTTTGAACAGATAATTGAAGAAAAAGTTAAAACAGGTGCTCCGGCAATTGCAATCTATCATTATCTTGTTAAATACAAAGGCTATTCAGGTTCATATTCAACTCTGAAAAGTTACATACACAATCTACATAGAAGCAATCAGCAAACGGCCGTAATCCGTTTTGAAACAACACCCGGATTGCAGGCTCAGGTTGATTGGAAAGAATCACTGAAATTTAAAACTGTTGACGGAGAGGTGATAAAGTTTAATATATTTCTTCTGACTCTTGGATTTTCAAGATTCAGATTTCTGATGGCTACAGAATCAAGAGACCTTTTTCAGGTTGAATTCTGCCTTGCATGTGCATTCAGATTTATCGGCGGAGTGCCTCATGAAATCCTGTTTGATAATATGAGGTCAATCATAGATAAAGCCAGAACGCAATACAGTGAACCTGTATTCAACAATGAATTTTCACTTTTTGCCGCCGATTGCGGATTTGTTCCCAAAGCATGTGTTGCATACAGACCGGAAACCAAAGGTAAAGTGGAGGTTACTGCCAAGCTGATGAACCGTCTCAAGGTTTACAGCGGTGATATTCATTCTTTTGAGGATATTAAAAAATATACAAGAGAATTGAACGAAGATATCAATAACAACATAAGTCAGGCAACAGATAAAATACCTGCCGAGCTGTTGAAAATCGAACAGGATTATCTGATAAAACCCGATTTATCCTGTTTGCATGGATATTTTGAAAAATCAATCAAAAGAAAGGTCTCAAGAGAAGCTCTGATTACTTATGAAGGTAAGAGGTATTCTGTTTCGCCGGAATATATCGGAAAATATGTTGAAATCAATGATTACGGTGATGAGTTTGATGTATTGATAAGTCAAAAAATCATTGCTCACTGGGTGAAAACATCAAAGAAATACAATTACGACAGGGAACACTATCTGGATATCCTGCGTTCAGGCTCATTAAAAGACCTTGATGACGATGACATTACACTGATAGCGGAAAGGAACATGGAAATATATGACAAACTTTAATACACTTTCAAACAATCTGGACGAGCTTTCATTAACCAAAATGAAAGAAATACTTCCTAATGTAATTGATAAATCTGTAAAATCGGGAACAACTCTGCAGGATTCTCTGCTTGAATTAACAAATGCAGAAATACAGTTTCGTGACGAGAGGGCGAGAAAGGTCAATGTAATGACTTCTCATTTTCCGTATATCAAAACGATAAAGGATTTTGATTTTTCATATCAGCCGTCAGTCAATAAAGAGCAGATTATGGATTTGACGGGACTGAGATTTATTGAAGAAAAATCGAATATCATATTTGTCGGTTCAAGCGGAGTAGGAAAAACACATCTTGCAACAGCAATCGGGATTGAAGCGGCAAGTCAGCGTATATCAACATACTTTATCAACTTTGCCGTACTTATGGAAAAATTCAAGCATGCCGCAACAGAAAACAGAGTTGAACAGGTAGTTAAACATTATCTGAAATACACTGTATTGATTATTGATGAAATCGGTTATCTGCCAACGGATAAAAATGCAGCTTACGGATTTTTTCAGTTAATAGCGGCAAGATATGAGAAAAGACCTACCATATTAACAACAAATCAGACATTTTCAAAATGGCCCGATGTGTTTGGTGATGCTGTTATTGCCAATGCCATTATTGACAGACTTGTTCATCATTGTGAGATTGTCAAGATTACAGGTCATTCTTACCGTATCAAAGGCAGAAAAATTTTTGACGACGATGTTGACGATTAACTACATTTTTCCTCGTCGAAAAACGACATTTTAACTTGGCGTTTTCCGTCATTTTGACTTGACATTTACAGTCTGTCAGCTTCCAGTAAATATCTTTATTTGTATGATGATAGACAAAGCCTGCTTTTTCCTGCGCACGTTTTGATTTTTCATTGCCGTCAAAATAACCGCACCACAGTCTTTCAAGATGAAGCTCGTCAAAGGAGTGACGTACCAGCTCTCGCACAGCTTCGGGAATAAGTCCCTGACCCCAGAACGGCACACCAATCCAGTAACCGATTTCGCCCCCATTTTCAGGCAAATCAAGACTGCTGTTTTTGCCAATCATAAGTCCGATACTGCCGATTGCCTTATTATCTTCTTTCAGACAGACTGCGTATGTTTCTTCTGCCGACAGCACATTCTTAATAATATCACGGCTGTTTTCAACGCTTGTGTGCGGCGGCCATCCTGCGGCAGGACCTACACGTTCATCTTTTGCATATTCATATAAGCTCTCTGCATCCGATTCGTTCCACGGGCGAAGAATCAGCCTGTCTGTATATATAATTTTATTATTTGCTTCTATCCAATTATCAAGGAAACTAATTTGTTCAGGTGTATGAAACCAATGTTCTGCTTTTTTCATTATTTCGAGTGTTGCACCGTGTTTTTCTGCAAATGAACATATCGTTTCATAAGATGTAATACTGTCTTGTTCACCGTACAGAATATGAGTTCGCACATTCCATTTAATCGGATGACTTCTGACGTAGTATAGATATTTCCAAGACAGTGTTTCTCCGAAGGTAAGTGCTATTTCTCCTTTATCCCGCAGTTCGTTTTCTGTTATATGTGCCTGATTCAGCATATCACATATCAATTTTTCCATATCAACAACAGGAGAAATGAAATATGCAATCTCAATTTTTATATTTAATTCGGCACTCATTATAAAAAATGCGCCAATACTGTTTGCAATAATACTTATGCTGTCATATTTTTTGTTCAAGGCTTCAAAATAGTTATAAAACTCACTTTTAGCTTCCCATGGAGTTTCAGACTTATAATCAAATCCGAAAACATCACAATCAGGAAAAAGCGGTTTGTAATGTTCGGCTTCCGTGGAATTACCGCCCTTGCCGTGTATATATATAATTGCTTTATTCATTTTATTTATACGCCTCAAGTCTGTAAATCGGCTGCCCCAAATCGGTAAATCTTTTTTCATATTCCGTCATTATGTTTCCCTCAAAACCGCTGTTATGCAGGTCAAGGGAAACATTTTTTATTTTAAATCCGTATTCGGAAAACTCCTGAATCGAGTATTCAAAAAAGTGCATATTATCAGTTTTCTGATATATTTCTCCGTTTTCAGTCAGCATATTTTCATAGATTGACAGGAAACGTCTGTTTGTCAGGCGGTGATTTGCATATTTCTTTTTAGGAAACGGACACGAAAAATTAAGGTAAATAAGTTCTATTGAGCCGTCGGGAATAAAGCACGGAAGATATTCGGCAGACCCTTTTATAAAGTACAGATTTTTAAGGTTGCCCTCAATAGCCTTTTCGCACGCCTGAACAATTACGTTTGCGCTTTTTTCGACGGCAATAAAATTTATATCCGGATTTGCTTTTGCAATTTCAAATGCAAAC
>JAZUJJ010000020.1:0-4989 GCA_045642725.1 Acutalibacteraceae bacterium | reverse complement strand
GTGCGGCGGCTTAATCCCAACACCATTATCATTTTTATTTCCAACCATCCGGATTATGTTTTTGATGCGTTCAGCGTTGAGGCTCTGCATTTTATGGTCAAGCCCATAACCGAGCTTGAATTCAGGCGTGTGTTTGTGCGTCCCATAACCAATTATACCTCGCTTCACTCTTTCCTGCCCTCGGGATTTTTGAGCGACAGAGCGGTCATCTGCATCAATGATATACTCTACTGTGAGGGTTACAACCGCCATGTAATGATATATACGGAAAACGGCAAATATGAAAGCGTAGCCAAACTCAGCGATATTTATGAAAAGCTTTCCACCCACGGATTTGTTCAGACACACCAGGGCTTTATTGTAAATATGAGCCGAATCCGCCGTTTTGATAAAGAAAGTGTAACGCTGAATAACGGCACCTCCGTTCCGGTCAGTCAGCGCAGAAGAACTCAGGCACTCAGGATATTTGATGATTATCTGAAAGGAGTTCTTTGGTGATGAAAGAAGCCGCAACCGCTTTATCGGGAATGTTTGAAATCTTTATTGCGTATATGCTGTTCGGCAAATTCGGGAAAGTGAAATATAAAAAATCCGTCAGCATTCCCGTTATAATCGCAGCAATGCTCCTTGAAGGCGGAATGACTTTTATTTTCAGCATGACGCCTTTTATGCCGCTGTTCTTTTTTGCTTCTGTGTTCATGATTACGCTGATATTCGATTTAGGATTTCCCAAAAAACTGCTTTTGTGTGTATTGTTTCTTGTTATATCGGTTGCTGCGGAAACGGTTACGGTATACGGCGTTTGTGCAGTGTCGGGTATCTCCCTGAAAGAACTTAAGTCAAGCGGTATTCAATATACGCTTTCGGTGATTATTTCCGCTTTTCTCATCTTACTTATACAGCAGGTGATCCGAAGAGGTAAAAACAGAAAAACAAAGCTGTCGCCCGTTTTTGTAATCGGTATATCCGCACTGCCTGCGGCAAGCATGTTTGCTCTTTTCCTTTTCTTCTTTCTGATATACCGGAACGGTAACGAAGCTTATTATATTCCGACGGTAATCTGCTCACTGTTTCTTCTTGCCGCAAATATGAGCACATTCTTTATCATCAATAAGCAGGAAGATTTTTATGAGGAAAGGGCAGAACTTGAACGGACAAAATCAATGCTTGAACTGGAAAGAGCACACTATTCCGAGCTGTTTGCCGCACAGGAGGAGCTGAAGCAATTCCGCCATGACTCCAAAAACCTTTATACTTCATTGATGGCTTCGCTTCGGGAAAACGGAGCTCAGAGTGCGGCGGAGCTAATAGAAAAAAGCTTTAACTTCGATGGATTGAAGAATACGGCTTATTCGGGCAATGCCGCACTTGATGCCGTGATAAGTTCAAAAATCGCATTGGCAAAAACTCAGCAGGTTGAAATCATTCCTTATGTGCGTATAGCTTCACCGATTCAGATTGACGACATTGACATCGGAATTCTTGTGGGCAACGCCCTTGATAACGCTGTTGAAGCGGCGGCAAAGCAGGAAAACAGACAAGTACTTTTAAGTGTAATTACTTATGGTGATATGCTTTCGGTTGAGGTAAAAAATTCCGTTTGTGCTGATTTTGAAATCGGCAGTTTGAAAACCACAAAAACAGATGCGGGTAATCACGGCTACGGTCTGAAAAGTATTGAGGCGATTGCGGAAAAATATTCCGGAACGCTGTCTTTTAAAGCAGAAAACGGTGAATTTGTTCTTTCGGTTATTCTTCTGATGGCAAATTAAGGTGGTTTGCAATTATTATGTATATCTCTGACTTTTTATAAAAAAATAAAACAAACTTTAGATTTTCTTAAAAATTGCGATTGATGTGTTGACAAAATAATTATTTTTATGATAATATAAAGTGCATTTTCAAATATCTTATTAGCGAGGGAGAAATAATGAACTATCTGAAGCGTGAATTAGAGCGAAAGTTTTTAAAAATGAATGACCATTTCAAGGCCATACTGGTAACAGGCGCAAGGCAGGTAGGGAAAACAACCATGCTCAAACATCTGGCGGAAGGCTCAAACAGAACCTATGTTTCGCTTGATAACCGCATGGCAAGAGATTTGGCAAAAAGTGACCCGGTGCTGTTTTTTCAGACATATCAGCCGCCGGTACTGATAGATGAAATTCAGAAAGCTCCCGAACTGTTTGAACAGATAAAAATAATGTGTGATGAAAGCGAAGAAAAAGGCTTGTTCTGGATTACCGGCTCTCAGCAATATAAAATGATGAAGCAGGTCAGAGAAACTCTTGCCGGAAGAATCGGTATTCTTACCCTTTACAGTATGTCACAACGGGAAAAGCAGGGAATCCTTCCTGACGATGATTTGGATTTATCACTGCCGATGTTAGCAAAAAGACAGCAGCTTTTTCCGAAAAATAATATAGTGAATGTTTTCAATCATATATGGACGGGCGGAATGCCGGATGTTCAGAATGTTGACAGCGAAATCCGGGACGAATATTTCAATTCTTATGTTGAAACATACCTTATGCGTGATGCAACTGAAATCGGAGGTATTACCGATACGGTCAAATTTTCCAAATTTTTAAGTGCGTGCGCCGCTTTGGTATCACAGCAGGTGAATTATTCAACCTTGGCGGAGGCTGCCGACATATCCGAGCCTACCGCAAAAACATGGCTGAATGTTTTGCAGGGATTGGGCATTGTTTATCTGTTGAAACCCTACGAAAACAACGAACTCAAACGGCTTGTGAAAATGCCGAAGCTTTATTTTTGCGATACTGCTCTCTGCGCTTTCCTTTCAATGTGGATGTCACCGGAAACATTGATGAGCGGTGCTGCAAGCGGTCATTATTATGAAAACTATGTTGTAATGGAATTTGTAAAGACCTATGCCTATTCCAAAAGCAAGGCAAATCTTTCCTATTACCGTGACGCAAACGCAAAGGAAATTGATATTTTTATTGAGGAAAACGATACCATACATCCTCTCGAAATCAAAAAGTCAGCATCTCCCGATAAACGGGAAACAAAAAAATACTCTGTTATAGATAAAACGACCCTGCAAAGAGGCTGCGGCGGTATTGTATGTATGTGTGAAGAAGTTATACCTATTGACTCACAGAATTGTTTTATTCCGAGTAATATTATTTGATAAAACATGAAAAAGAAGCCGGGATATATTATAATCCAATCACTTTTGTATTTGAAATAATCACCTTTGCAAACTGTATTGAACACACAATGAATATTATTTATCATAGGCACATCGGCAAGGTACTTGTACCACGGTGTGCTTATTTTTATACCCAAAAAACTTTAACAGGAGGAAAACAGATGTCAAAAAACAAAGACAAAAAATACGGCGTTATCAGTAATCTTAAATTCATGATAAAAGAGCATAACGCCTATGACAAAAGATTTATTCCGTGTGATATTGCTTCGGCACCTCTTGCGGCAATAACCTCGGTAATCACGGCTTATCTGCCCAAATTTGTGCTTGACTGCCTTGAAAACGACTCAGTGTCTGACACCTTAACGCCCATTTATATGGTAACAGTAATAGCTCTGCTCTCAATTGTAATAATCGTTTTCGGTTATGCGCAGTTCTTTTTATCGCAGTACTATTTTCGCAATTTCAGAGAAATGAACAATGTGTGGTTTTATTCCCGCATCAACAAAAAGCTTATGAATATGGAATATATGAAATACATCAGCGGCGAAACAAGAGTAAAGCGTGAAAAGGCGTGGACTGCCCTTGAAAGCTGGGAAGACGGAATTTGCGGATATGTAAACGGAGCGGTCTATGTATTGTCATCTGCATTCGGATTTACGGCTTTCACGGCAATCATCGTTCAGGCCTCATGGCTGTTCATTCCCGTGCTTATTGTAAGCTACGGATTGAGCATGGTCGGTTGGCTCCTTTTGCAGAAATACAAGGATAAGCTCAAGGATGAACGCAGCGCAGTCAAGCTCAAGCTCGGTTATGTTACCTACAATTCAAAGGATTTCACCTCGGCAAAGGATATTCGCGTTTACGGCATGACGGATTTTATCATGCGTAAAATCAACCGTCATGTTGACGATATGACCGACATAAACAGGCGTGTCAACGTCGGTCATATTTCAAATACCGTTTTGGAGGATGTGCTGAAATTTGCCATAGGCATTGCGGCTTATATTTATCTTATCAAGCTGAAAATGAGCAGTTCAATGACGATAGGTGATTTTTCACTCTACTTCGGCGCGATAACCGGCTTCGGAATGTGGCTTGCAAAGCTTTGCGACGGAATTGCGACCTTTATTGAGGCCGACCACAAGGTGAACGATTTCAGAAATTTCCTTGATATTCCCGAAGAACCCGAAACCGATAATCCCGTTCCCGTGCCGAAAGGCGAGTGTGAAATCGAGCTTAAAAATGTTAGCTTTGCCTATGAGGAGCAGGAAACGGATACGCTGAACAATGTATCTTTGAAAATCGGAAAAGGTGAAAAAATAGCGATAGTCGGCGTGAACGGAGCAGGAAAATCAACGCTCGTTAAGCTGATTTGCGGACTTCTGAGACCGAAAAGCGGTGAAATACTTGTGAACGGTGTGAACATATCCGATTACGGAAGAAAGGATTATTATTCTTTGCTTTCAACCGTATTTCAGGAGGCTTCGATTCTGCCCTCAAGCATCGCAAAGAATATTGCACTCTGCGAAGAATCGGAAATTGACCGTGACCGTCTTTTTGAATGTATGCGCCTTGCGGGCATTCTCCCCAAGGTAAATTCTCTGCCGCAAAAGGAAAACACTCTGCTTGTGCGTGAGGTACACGAGGGTGGAATTGCGCTTTCCGGCGGAGAAACACAGCGTCTGCTGCTTGCGAGAGCGCTTTACAAAAATTCACCGATACTCATTCTTGATGAACCCACGGCGGCACTTGACCCCATAGCCGAAAATGATATGTATATGAAATACGGTGAATTCTGCACGGGCAAAACT
>JAZUJJ010000019.1:0-2884 GCA_045642725.1 Acutalibacteraceae bacterium | reverse complement strand
TGTAAAGCAGCAACAAAAAGAATTTTGATTCTTACAAAGAAACTTGCAATTCGGATTAAAAACTGCTTTATCAAAAAGGAGGAAGCGTAATGAGTAAGAGAACGAAAATATGGCTTATTGCAGCGGCCTCTCTCGTGACGATCGGGGCGATAATATTTGCAGCCGCAATGACGGCGTATCATTGGGATTTTTCTCGTCTGAGTACCGATCACTTTGAGACGAACACCTATGAGATAAACGAAGAATTCAGCGACATAAAATTGAATACAGAAACTGCGGACATTCTCTTTGCCGTTTCAGATGACAATACGGGCAGGGTGGTTTGCTATGAAGCGGAAAAAATGAAACATTCTGTGAGTGTTCAGGATGGCACGCTGACCGTAAGTGTCGTAGATGACAGAGAGTGGTATGAACATATCGGTATCAGTTTTCATTCGCCCAAAGTAACGGTTTATCTTCCCAAAGCCGAATACGCATCGCTCGGCATTACAGGAAGCACCGGAGGCATTGAGATAGCGGATGAAATTAAGTTTGACAGTGTTGATATTTCTCTAAGTACCGGTGATATCAGGGTTAATAATATATCGGCGGGTACACTTGACCTTTCTGTTTCAACCGGCGATATTGTCATTTCTGATGTAACCTGCATAGGTGATATGAAAGCAAGCGTTACCACCGGTGAGGTGAAAATGATGAATGTCACGTGCAAAAACCTTATTTCGAGCGGAAGCACGGGAGATATTTCTTTGAAGAATGTAACGGCTACAGATAAGTTTTCTATTGAGAGAAGCACGGGAGACGCTGTATTTGACAGCTCGGATGCCGCCGAGATTTTCGTAAAAACAAGCACGGGCGATGTCAGCGGATCATTGCTTACCGAAAAGGTATTTATTACTGATACCTCAACCGGCAAGGTCAGTGTGCCTAAGACAACAACAGGCGGAAAGTGCGAGCTTATAACATCGACAGGAGATATTAAAATTGAAATATCTGATGGCGGCGATGTATGAGAAAGTCAAATAAAAATATAGCACTGTATTTGCTGTTGATTGTCGGTTTATGGGCTTTCTGTTTTGTAACACTGAAATTATTGCTTATGCCGTATTCCATTGCCTATACAGAAACCGGGAAAATGACTGCCGGCTATTTCTGCTATGCGGCAATCGGATTGCTTTTTTCAACACCGGCCCCCTTTATTTCTGTTTTGATTATCGCTTTATTCAAAGAGAGAATCAAATTGAAAAAGTTCTTAAAATGGATATTCCAAACCGAGAACAAATTGCAAGCCATCATATTAACTGGTGGATTCTGCCTCCTTACCTTGCTGTTTGCGCTCATAAACGGCACCTCCAACGGCTCCTCGTGGGTTATGTTCCCTCTCGGATGCTTGATTATGATACCGTTTGTCGGGATTGCTGAGGAAACCGGTTGGCGCGGCTTTTTGCAGCCCGCATTTGAGGAACGAATGAAATTCCCCTTTTCCGTACTTCTGACAGCGGCGATATGGTACATCTGGCATCTGGATTTGTGGCTTGATCCGACATCCGGACATTACGGAGACAGCCTGATCGGCTTTGGCATCACAGTTTTTATCTGGGCATTTGCACTGGCGGCTCTTTATAAGGCAACAAAGAGCGTGATTGCCTGTGCAATCTACCACTCGTTTATGGACGCCATCGGAGCGGTTTATGACTGGAATCTTTTGTTTGATACGTTCCCGGGAACTGTGACAACAAATATATACCGCATCATTTGGCTCGGTCTGTCAGTTACGCTTTGGATATGGGCAGATAGAAAGGAAAAACAAAAAAGCAAACAAAAAGACATCTTTGAAGCCCCGGGTTATTGATTTTTCGGTATTTCCAGTATAATATCTATGCTAAAAAATATACTTTGATTTACCCGATGAATACACAGGCAAATTTTGATAATATGCTCCAGGTAGGGATAATAATAAGGAGTAATCGATGGATAGAGAGAGATTTGAGAATTGGGCAGAATCATCAGGGTGGTCTATATTACGAGAAACAGATATTTTGGATATGTCTATTTTCAGCGATCGATATAGCAATATCCCTGAGAAATGGATTTCGTTTATATCGCAATATAAAGATATAGTGAATGCTACAGAAGATACCTGGTTTGTCACATATAGTAGTGATGAAGCCGGAGATTTTAGTCATGATGAATTTGAAAAGATGAGTATTGAAATTGCAGAAGATGATGTTGAATGGCAAAGCGAAATCAAAGAATTTTGGGATAATCATTTTGCTATTGTTATGAGTGTTGGCAACGGATATACATATTATGCTATTGATTTAACTACTTATGAAATTGTATGTGGTTGTGAACCGGAATTTGAAGAAGTCGAGGTTGTGGCATCGTCTTTTTCAGAGTTTATTGATAAAGTTATTACTGGAGAAATAAAAATATAGAATGATTTTGATTATACGGGCTATGTAAATTGAAATCTAGTGAATTGCAGATTCCATTTTAGAATTTATCAAATTTGAATTGTGGAGGAAAAAGAGAATGTGTTTAATATGCGATAGAATAGAAATGATAAAACAAGGAACTAATCCTTATTTCGTCAAGGAGTTAGAGACAGGATATGTTGTTATTGGAGATAACCAGCATTTTTATGGCTATACTTTATTTTTATACAAGAAGCACGGGAATAAAACAGAGATATTCCATTTAGAGAAAGATGAACAAGCAAAATTTTTAAAAGAAATGACAATAGTTGCTGAGGCAGCATCAAGAGCGTTTGGTGCTGAAAAAATGAATTATGAATTACTTGGAATGGGTGATGCTCACCTTCATTGGCATTTGAATCCAAGAAGAACTGGTGATATTGAAAATTACGGAAATAATGGAAAAGGAC
>JAZUJJ010000018.1:0-58050 GCA_045642725.1 Acutalibacteraceae bacterium | reverse complement strand
TGGTGGTCGTTACAGGACTCGAACCTGTGACCACTCGCACGTCAAGCGAGTGCGCTACCAGCTGCGCTAAACGACCATAAATCGTAATATTTTCTTTTTGCTTTGAGTTAACCGATATGTTTCTGTCCGCTGCGCTTCCGGTTGCAACATAGTCGCACTGCTCAATACTTCGCATTGCTCCTTGTTGCGCCCAACCGCTTGTTGCTCGCTTCTTCGTCCACAGGACGCGCTCGCAACCGCGTTCCAGCTGCGCTAAACGACCATAAACCGTATTTAACTTTTCAGCATTACGGATTATAACCGAAAAGGTGTCATTTGTCAAGACAGATTTTGATAAGGGTGAAAATATGCTTGTTTTTCTTTGCAAAATCATTATAATTGATTTATAAATTTGTTTTTCGGAGGAGAATAAACCGTGGTTTCCTTTGAGCCTTTGGCAGCCGAAGATTATTTTGAACAGCGCGGCTTTGTTTCGTCACCGTCGGGCAGAGCCTCAATCCCCGTCAGCCGTGTTCTTGAAAAGCTTGACGAATACCTTTATGCAAAGGATTTTGATGCCGCCGAGCGTCATCTGAAATACTGGCTTGCAGAAGCGGAAAACGGAAAAGATAACCGCGGCAGGCTTGCCGTTCTCAACGAGCAAATCGGCCTTTACAGAAAGCTCGGCAAAAAGAATGAAGGGCTGTCCGCTCTGACAGACGCCCTTGATTTTATTGAAAATCTCGGCATCGGTGACACCGTTGCAGGGGCAACAACTTTTCTTAACGCCGCCACCGCTTATAAGGCTTTCTCTCTTGAAAGCCTTGCTCTTCCGCTTTATGAAAAAGCAAAGGTAATCTATGAAGCTCACCTTTCTTCCGATGACGGAAGACTCGGCGGACTTTATAACAACATGGCTCTTACTCTTACAGAGCTTAAGCGTTTCGGTGAAGCAAAGCTTCTTTATGAAAAGGCACTTTCCGTAATGGCCGAAGTAAAAAACGGTGAGGCGGAAATGGCCATAACTTACTGCAATTTTGCTGACCTTATTGCCGCCGAAAAAGGAATCGAAATCGGCGAAAAAACCATAAACGAATGTCTTGACAAAGCTCTTGCTTTGCTTGATACGGAAGGGATTCCGAAAGACGGATACTACGCATATATCTGTGAAAAATGCGCTCCGACCTTCGGGTATTACGGGCGTTTTCTTGCGGAAAAAGAGCTTATGAAACGGGCAGGTGAAATAAATGAAAGGGGCTGAATTGGCCCGCGGATATTTTGAAGATTTCGGCAAGCCTATGCTGGAGTCGGAATTTCCGGAGCTTCTTCCGTTTATTGCCGTGGGCTTTACGGGAAGCGGTTCCGAGCATTTCGGCTTTGACGATGAAATATCCAGAGACCACGATTTTGAGCCGGGCTTTTGTATTTTTCTGCCCGGTGAAGATATTGTTGACCGCAGAAGTGCTTTTCTGCTTGAAAGAGCATACTCAAAGCTTCCAAATGAATACAAGGGCATTCCCCGTCAGCGTTTATCACCCGTCGGCGGAAACCGTCACGGCGTTATGCGCACTGCGGATTTCTTTTCCGGTGCCGTGGGCTCACCCGACGGAAAGCTTTCAGCGCAGGGGTGGCTTCATATTCCAGATTACGCTCTCGCTCAGGCGGTGAACGGAGAAATTTTCTTTGACAATTACGGTGAAGTAACCGCCATAAGGGAATATCTTGAAAATATGCCCGATGATTTCCGCTTCAAACGCCTTGCGGGAAATCTGCTGATAATGGGTCAATCGGGGCAGTATAACTTTTCCCGCTGTCTCGGTCACGGTGAGCCCGAAGCCGCTCAGCTTGCGGCAACGGAATTTGTAAATGCGGCAATAAAAACCGTATTTCTCCTTAAGGGAAAATACGCACCGTTTTATAAATGGAGCTTCCGTGCCCTAAAAGAGCTTGACGGCACATGGGAAACGGCACAGATGCTTTCCTTCCTGCTTCGGGGTGACAATTCTGACCCGAAAACCGCAGAAGAAAAAGTGAAAAAAATCGAAGAAGTTTCCGCTCTCATTATTTCGGAGCTGAAAGAAAAAGGGCTCTCCGATTCCCGAAGCCCGGACCTTGAAATGCACGCCTATGCCATCAACGGTCATATTGCTGACGGAAACATCAGAAATATGCATATTCTTGAAACAATATAGAGCAGGTCATTACCGACCTGCTCTATATTATTTATTCAATCATCAACCGGCTTCATTTTCCTCATGAACCCTGGCTCTGATTTCTTCAAGCTCAACATACATCTTCTGCTTCTTTTCGCCCTCAATATCATAGAAGAATTTGAGGATTATGGCTTTGAGCAGATTTGTAAGAGCGTAGGTAAATACAAGCAAGGCAAGAAGCCACAGACAGGTGTTGAGATAACTTGTTTCCGTAAGCAGTCCGGCTTCAATTCTGAGCTTAATAATATCAATAAGCTCAAGAGAATCCGCACTTTCAAAAACACCGTCGGCAATCTTTTTCTGAATAAGGCTGTCAAGACCTGCCTTGTCGGAGGTGGGGTATGCAATCCAGACAAGGATATAGGGGATAAGCATATCCTTGATGTAGGTGAAGCCTGAATTTATCCAGCCGGGGATAATTCCCTGAACTGCTTCAAGTCTTTCGCCCGTCTGCCATTCAAGGTAGTCATAATACTCAACATTGAAGTGTGAGGTCGAAAGCTCCTGGAAGCCGACGCCGACACCGAAAAGGAAATAGAAAATGTAGAAGAATACTGCGACCCAGCCCTTCCAGAAATAAAGGCCCATAACCTTTTCCGCATAGCAGATGCCGAAAAGAACAACGGAAGCAAAAAGGGAATAAACACCGCAGAAGCGGAGTATCTTGGTGGGCTCATGCTTCTTTGCAATGAAGCCGCAGACTATGTTGCCCACAACGGTACCCGCCGCCGTGGGAACGGTAAGCAGAATAACATTGGAGGAGCCTACGGAAATACCCGCAAGCAGGGTTGAGAATTTGCCGAGATTGGCAAAAACATTGACCCATGTAAAATATTGATAAGCTCTGTAATTCTTGTATTTGAAAAGGGAGAACAGTTCTTTTGAAAGCTTTACCTTTTCCTTCTTGGGAAGCTCTATTCTTTCCTTGCAGAAAAGACCGCACATAAGGTTGCCGACCATGGTGAGAACAGCGGCAATGAGTGTGAGGATAATATATCTGTCGGAATATCTTGCGTCACCCTTGGGGATAACGAGCTTGAAGAGCTCGGGGCTGAGATAGGCAAGACCGTAACCGAGATAATAGGAAATCTGCCAGAGAGTGGCAATGCCTTTTTTCTCTTTGTGATTGGGCGTAATAACCTGAACGAGGTTCTGACCGAGATTATTGAATGCGTTGAAAACTGTTTGCAAGGCGGCAATTCCGTAACGCAGCCATGTCATTTGTCTGATTGTCCAGCCGGAGGGAACCCAGTAGAAAGAAACCGTCAGAATGAAAATGGGGATGAGGCAGATGATATACCATTGACGGTAACGGCCCCAGCGGCTCTTCCATTTCTGAACGACAACGCCTGCCACAAGAGGCATTATCAGACCGAGAATCGTTGTGATGGTTGTCTGCCGTGCGGATATTGAGGCGATTTTTTCCGTGGTTACACCTATGGGCCCGAAATAAAGCTCATAGAGGAAAGTGGCGGCAAGAGTGCCCGTGAGTGTGGTTCCGAACATTCCGCCGATTCTTGCAAGACAAATACTTATGTACTCTATTCGGGTAACATATTTTTTGTCATTAAGGGTCGGTGCGTTAACTGTTGCTTCCAAAATTGTTCCTCCTCAATACAAATATGTGTTTTTTCAAATATATCACAGATTCACTTTGATTTCCACTGTTTTTTTTGTTAATTTTCCCTTGACCGCCGTCTGCACCATTTTATTGACAATTCTTTATTTTATGTAGTATAATACTATCTAATTATAAAATAGAGCAGTGTACCTTTTTTACTGTCTGCCCAAGATATTTTCCGGAGGAAAAATTATGTCTATTATCGAATCAAAGGTTGCCGACCAGGAGCTTGAACAGCTCAGAGACCAAATTCTTAAAAACAATCACATAGAGCCCGCCGATTATGTCAGCTTCAATGTCAAAAGAGGTCTGAGAAATGCCGACGGCACCGGCGTTATGGCAGGTATGACCCGCGTATGCTCGGTTGAAGGTTATTACATGGATGACGGTGAAAGGCTGCCTAAGGAAGGCCGTCTTACCTACCGCGGTATCAACATGGAGGATATTGTCAATGCTTGTATCGCCGAAGACCGTTTCGGCTATGAAGAGGTCGTCTGGCTTCTGCTTTTCGGCACTCTGCCGACAGCCGAGCAGCTTGCATATTTCAAGGATATGCTTGCCACCTGCCGTGAGCTGCCCGATGACTTCATTGAAGATATGATCATGAAAGCCCCTTCACCGGATGTCATGAATAAAATGGCCCGTTCCGTTCTCGCTCTCTATTCCTATGACAGTGACCCGGACAACACAGACCTTACAAATGTCATCAGACAGTGTGTTCATCTCATCGCCCAGCTCCCCGCCATCATGGTTTACGCTTATCAGGTAAAGCGCAGACATTACTATCACAAGAGTATGTATATTCATCAGATGAAGCCGGAGCTTTCCACTGCCGAAACCATACTCCGCTCAATCAGAGCCGACAAAACATATACCGACGAGGAAGCAAAGCTCCTTGACATCTGCCTTATGCTTCACGCCGAGCACGGCGGCGGCAACAACTCCACCTTTGCCACAAGAGTTCTCACATCCAGCGGAACCGACACTTATTCCGCAATTTCCGCGGGTATAGGCGCACTTAAGGGACCCAAGCACGGCGGCGCCAACATGAAGGTTGCCGAAATGGTCGGCTTCTTCAAAGAGGGTGTGCCCGACATCACCAATGAAGCCATGGTTGCCGATTATCTGAAAAAGATAATCACAAAGCAGGCGGGCGACGGCAGCGGACTTGTTTACGGTATGGGCCACGCCGTCTACACTCTTTCAGACCCGAGAGCAAAGATACTCCGTCAGAAAGCCGGAGAATTTGCGGCAGGCACCGAGTTTGAAGACGAATACCGTCTTCTTAATCTCATTGAAAAGCTCACGCCGGAAATCTTCGCAGACCTTAAAGGCAGCAACAAGACCATGTGCGCAAACGTTGACCTTTATTCCGGTCTTGTTTATAAGATGCTCAAGGTTCCTCAGGATCTTTTCACTCCCATTTTCACGGTCGCCAGGGTTGCAGGCTGGTCGGCACACCGCATTGAAGAGCTTCTCACCGGCGGCAGAATAATCAGACCCGCTTACAAGAATGTAAACTCAAAAATGATATACACACCCATATCAGAAAGATAAGAGGTCTTACGGATATGAAAACCAAAACAAAACAGCCAACTGTTCTTCAGGCAGCAGTTCTTGCCGCCGCCCTTGTCATCACTCTGCCTCTGCGTATGTGGCAGTATTCTTACATTGAGCCCGCCAGTGGCTTCTGGAAAGAAATAAACGCCGGTGTTATTGCATTCTTTGCCGTTGTTGCCGCCGCTGCCGTCTTTTTCTTTGTTTCCGCTTTTGCCGCAAGAAAAAGCATAGCCTTTGAAACCTCGGCAATAAAGCTGCCCGGTATCGGCATAATATCATTCCTCTGCGCCTTTTCGATAATTGTCAGCTCATATATGGAAATTTCCGCACTTGATGTTGACACCTCCGCTTACACGGTTACATCAACGGTAAACACATCGGTCATCATTTACATCCAGTGTGCTTTTGCCCTTATCAGTGCCGTTTATTTCCTGCTTCTCGCCGTTTCGTTTATCAGCGGCAAATCCTGCGGCGACAAATTCAAGCTGCTTTCTCTCAGCCCCGTTCTGTGGTGCATAGTCAAGCTTATTGTCCGTTTCACAAGAACGATAAGCTATGTGAGAGTTTCGGACCTTATGCTTGAAATGCTGGCTCTTGCGGCCTACGCTTCATTCTTCATGGCTTTTGCTCAGGTCAATTCCAAGGTCAACGGCAAGGGTCTTGAATGGAAGCTTACGGCAGCGGGTATGACAGGCGCAATGCTTGCCCTTATCTGCTTCATACCGAGAGCAGTCGTTACCCTTATGGGCAATGCCGATGCGATATATATTCTTTCAAGAGCCGATTTTGCCGACCTGGGCATTGCTCTTTTCATTATCGCAAATGTTCTTGTCAGAACGATTCCCGCAAAAAGTTCAGAGAAAGTGACAGTGTAAGATGTTTCTTCAAAACACACTCATTGCCGCCGAGCAGGTGGTAATGCTCTACCTTATGGCTCTTGTGGGCGTAATTGCCGACAAAGCCGGAATATATAAAGAAACGACCGCAAAGAAATGCACGGAGGTACTCTTTTACATAATCACTCCCGCCAAAATTCTTGAGAGCTTCTTCACTCTTGAATACAGCAGGGAGGCGGTAAAGGGCCTTTTCATTGCCGTGGGTGCAGGCTTGATAATGCACGGCATCGCAGCTCTTGCCATAGCTCCGTTTTTTAATAAATCCGCTCCCGATAAAGCATCCGTTTTCAAATTTGCCGCCATTTACGGCAACTGCGGATATATGGGCCTGCCCCTTGTGGAAGCTGTTGTGGGCAAAGAGGGCGTTTTCTACTGCTCTGCGGTCATAATATCATTTCAGATTTTCAATTTCACCCACGGAGTATGGGTAATGAATGTGGGCAAAACCGAAAACAAAGCCTCCATTGACCCCAAAAAGCTCATACTTAATCCGGGCGTGCTTCCCGTTTTTATCGGCCTGCCCGTTTTCCTTCTCGGTGCAAAGCTGCCGAATATCGTGATGACTCCCGTCAGCTCCATTGCAAGCATGAACACTCCCCTTGCCATGCTGATTTTCGGCACATATATCGCCAACACGGATTTCCGCTCCATATTCAGGCAATGGAGAATTCTCGGCGTGGGGCTTTTCAAGCTGGTCATCATGCCCCTTGCCATGCTGCTGGCAGTCAAGCTGTGCGGCATTGACGGTGCCCTCGGCAAAACCCTTGTGATTGCCGCCTCGACACCCAGTGCAAACAACACCATAATGTTCAGTGCAAAATATGACCGTGATACTGGTCTTGCCTCTCAGACGGTTGCGGCACTGAGCTTCATTTCAATTATCACCATGCCGGTCATGATAGCTTTGGGGTGAGAAACATAAAAACGATTTTCAGCGAAATATCCCCTCTTTGGGGAATATGCAGATTTGATGATATAAAAAACGGGCTGTTTCCCTGCCGTGCTCTTGAAAGAGTGCCGCAGGCTGCCCGCTCCGTAGTGGTTTTTGCCTTTCCCTACCTTCTGCCGGAGGAAAAATATGAGGGCTTGAATGTTTCACGGTATGCGGTTTCCTCCGATTATCACGAAATTGCGGGAAAACGCCTTGAAAGCGGTGCCGAAAAACTCTCCTCTCTGTTCCCCGGTGAAAAATTTGTTCCCTTTATCGACAATTCCCCCGTTCCCGAGGTCAAAGCCGCCGTTCTCAGCGGCATAGGCGTAACAGGCAGAAATTCTCTGCTGATTACCGAAAAATACGGTTCTTTTGTTTTCCTCGGTGAAATAATCACAACCGCCGACCTTGAGCCTACGCCGGGCATAAAATCGGTTTGTGACGGCTGCGGTCTTTGTGCCGAAGCCTGCCCCACCGGAGCAATAAAAGACGGATATATAGATAAAGAGCTTTGCCTTTCCCGCATAAGTCAGAGAAAAGGCGAGCTGACCGAGAGCGAAAAAGCTCTCATTAAAGAAACCGGATGTGCCTGGGGCTGTGACATTTGTCAGAATGTTTGCCCCATGAACAAAAAAGCTCAGGTCACACCCATAAAGGAATTTATTTCCTCAGCTCAGGCAAAAGTAACTCAGAACACACCCATTGAAGGCAGAGCCTTTGCCTGGCGCGGTGAAAAAGTCATCCGCAGAAATCTTGAAATACTCAAAGAAACGAGTGGTGAGAAATGAAAGTAAACGGGTTCGACACCTCAAGCCGTGTTGAAGGCCTTATATGCGGTGCGTTATCCCTCGGCAGATTTCCTCACGCCGCAATTATCGAAGGCGGCTCTCTGCCGGACAGACTTTCTCTTTCCAAAAAAATCGCCCGTGCGCTTGTCTGCGGCAGTACAGAGGCAATTCCCTGCGGGGAATGCTCCCACTGCAGAAAATCAGCTTACGATATGCATCCGGATATTCTCATTTATGAGCCGCGCAAGGAAAAGGGTCATAAGGACGAAGCCTTTTCCGTGGATTACATAAGAGAGATAAGGGATGATGCTTTTATAATCCCCAATGAGGCAGATAAAAAGGTAATGATTCTCACTCAGGCGGAGCTGATGAACACTCAGTCACAAAATGCCTTTCTGAAAATTCTTGAAGAACCGCCCCGCTATGCGGTATTCATTCTTCTCTGCCCCACGCGCTCGGTCTTCCTTTCCACTATCCTTTCCCGTGCAGCGGTTTATTCCTGCGGAGAGGCAATATCGGATGAAGACGAAAAAATACCGAAAGAAAAAATAAACGAGGCCGCCGAAGCCGTTGCCCTTTCGGTGGCGGCACCAAATGAATTTGAAACCGTCAAGGCGGCAGGCGTTTTTGAAAAAGACCAGAAGCTGCTCAAGGCTGCTCTGCCCGTTATGGCGGAGATATTTGCGGAGGCTCTGAGAATCAGATATTCCGTTCCCGGTGATACGGTTTACGAAGCCTCACGCACAATTTCATCAAAGCTTTCAAGGGGCACACTGTTAAGACTTATTGACGCGGTGAACGAGCTTCTTTCGGCAATGGAAATGAATGCAAATCTCAATCTGACCGTGGCAAGGCTCTGCACTCTTTTCAGAGCCGCAACCACAGAACAATGAACAGGAGTACAGATATATGGCAGAAATAGTTGGTATCCGATTCAAAGAAGTCGGCAAGGTTTATTATTTTGACCCCGACGGCGCAAGCTTCGCAAAGGGCGACCACGCCATTGTGGAAACCGTAAGAGGCATTGAGTGCGGCGAGGTCGCCATTGAAAACAAACAGGTCGATGAGCAGGAAATAGTAAAACCTCTCAAAAAGATTGTCCGCCCCGCAACGGAGGAGGATGTAAAAAAATTCAAGGCAAATAAAGCAAAAGAAAAGGAAGCAGCCGAAATTTGCCGCAAAAGAATAGAATTTCACAAGCTTGAAATGAACCTTGTGGATGTAGAATACACCTTTGACGGCGGAAAAATTCTTTTCTATTTCACCGCTGACGGCAGAGTGGATTTCAGAGAGCTTGTCAAGGACCTTGCGGGCATTTTCAGAACCCGTATCGAGCTTCGTCAGATTGGTGTAAGAGATGAGGCAAAAATGCTGGGCGGTCTCGGAATCTGCGGCAGATCCTTCTGCTGTTCCAGCTTTCTCGGTGATTTTCAGCCCGTTTCCATTAAAATGGCAAAGGACCAGGGTCTTTCTCTCAACCCCGACAAAATCAGCGGAACCTGCGGCAGACTTATGTGTTGCCTTAAATATGAGCAGAATGCCTATGACTATCTGCTTAAAATAACCCCCAAGCCCGGTGCGATAGTCGAAACCGCCGACGGTGTGGGAAAAGTCATTGATATGAGCCTGCTTACCGGTAAGCTCAAGGTTCAGCTTGACAGCAACCCCAACGGTCTGCCGAAGCTCTATATGAGAAACGATGTCAAGCTTATCCGTGACGCAAAAATCAAAATTGATAAAGAAGAAATGGAATCTCTCAAAAATATTGAGTGATTTCAAAATCTGCACGAAAGGAAAATGTTTATGACTCCTCTTGTTTCTCCCTCTGTGCTGGCAAGCGATTTTTCCCGTCTGGGCGACGAAGCCGTAAGAATGGAAAAAAGCGGTGCAGATTGGCTTCATCTTGATGTTATGGACGGTCATTTTGTGCCGAATATCAGCTTCGGTGCGCCCGTCATTGCTTCAATCAGAAATAAAACATCTCTGTTTTTTGATGTTCATCTCATGATTTCCGACCCGGTCAGATACATACCCGATTTCGTAAAAGCGGGAGCAGACATGATAACCTTTCATATTGAAAGTGACTCATCTGCCGATGAGGCCATTGACCTTATTCACTCTCTCGGCTGTAAAGCGGGCATAAGCCTTAAGCCCGGCACTGCCGCAGAAGCGGTTTTCCCCTATCTCGGAAAAGCGGATATGATACTTGTCATGACGGTTGAGCCCGGCTTCGGCGGTCAGTCCTTTATGCCGGAAATGGCACCGAAAATCACTGCTATCCGTCAGAAGCTTGCTTCTCTCGGCCTTGACACTTACATTCAGGTTGACGGCGGAATAAACCCCGAGACCGTCACCGTTGCCGCAAAAGCAGGTGCGGATGTTTTTGTTGCGGGCAGCTCCGTCTTCCGTGCCGAAAACGCCGCAGATGCGATCTCGACCCTCAAAAGCAATGCTCAATAACTAATTCAGAGGTGAAACCTTTGGCTTCGGAAAATAATTCCTCAACCCTTCGTGCGGCAAAGATATACGGTGATTACCTTGCCATGCTCATTGTGCCCTGCGTACTGTCAATATGGTTCTACGGCACAGCGGCAGTAAGAACTCTTTGCGCCGGACTTATAACGGCTGTCGTCTGTGACTTTACGGCAAGCTATATAGTAAAGCGTCGGTATTTTGCCGCGGATCTCAGCGGAATATGCGCAGGAATCATGACTTCACTTATGCTCCCCGCCGATGTTCCCGTTTATATTCCCGTAATTGCCTCCGCCTTTGCCGTTATTGTTGTTAAAATACCCTTCGGCGGCGGAATGCGTGTTCCGTTTTCTCCTGCCGCGGCAGGCTTTGCCTTTACGGCAATCTGCTTCCGCGACACGGTTTTCAGCTACAACTCCGGCAGAGCTTTCATGACCACCGTTTCTCTGGGCTCAACCCTTATGAACGGCGGCACGGTCAGGCTCAATGCGCCCAGCTTCCTTGACATTCTTACGGGCAACATTTACGGCCCCATGGGAACAGGGTGCATGATAGCATTTATCGCCTGCATTATTTTTCTTTTCATCCGCAGGCGCTATGCCCTGCCTGCAACAGCGGGATTTCTTATCTCATGTATAATTCTTTCTCTTATTTTCCCCCGCTCCGCCGGCTCACTGCTTTCAAGTCCGGTGCTTGAGCTTTCATCCGGCTCGCTGATGTTTGCCTCCGTATTTCTCATAACGGAGCCTTCGACCTTGCCGCCCCGTATGGTAAACCGTGTGCTTTACGGCGTTTGCTGCGGCGTGCTGTGTATGGTCATGCGTCACACCGGTGCCTTTGAAGAGCCGGTATGCTTTGCCGTGCTTCTTGCCAATGCGGCGGCTCCCCTGCTTGAATTGGGAACGGACAGAATAGCCATTATTCTTTCCTCAAAGAGTTCCTCTGCAAAGGAGGCGACGGAAAATGAGTGAACAAAAAGAAAAAAAGACATTCGGTGAAATTTTTCTCGGAAACGGTATCATCAGCAACCCGGTTCTTATTCAATGCGTGGGTCTTTGCTCGGTGGTTGCCGCTTCAACCACGGTCAAAAACGCATTTTTCCTCTCTGTTGCCCTTATTGCCGACCTTATTGTAACCACATTTATTGCTTCGGCAATTCTTAAAAAGGTGCCCCGTTTTATCAGAGTTGCAATTTATCTTGTTGTCGGCATAATCATTCTTTACCCCGCCCTCTGGTTCATTGAAAATGTTTCGCTTATCAATATGAGCATGGGCATGAAGGTTTATCTGCCCCTTGTTGCGGTCAATTCACTTACCGCAATTCAGTGCGAAACCTTCTCGGTAAAAAACAAAATCCGCGATTCGTTTTTCAATGCTCTCGCCGTGGGCCTCGGCGCTTCTCTGGTAACTCTCATCTGCGGTGCTCTGCGTGAGGTTATCGGCAGCGGTACTTTTGCCGGCCACAGCTTTGATTTTCCGTTCACACTCAGCGGAATGGCAATGCCCTTCGGCTGTCTTATAATCCTCGGCTTCCTTGCCGCACTTCTCAATGCGGGAATGATACGCAGAATTAACCTCAACCGCCGCAAGCCCGAAGAGGCTCAGCCGGAGGAGGTTCATCTGGGCATCGACGACATTTCCGTTTCCGAAGTGCTCAGCCTTGACCTTCAGGAAGAGGATGACGAATACGCTTATCTTCTCGCCTCCGTCAATGAGCTCATAGATTCCTTCTCAACAGACGAAGGAGGTGACGGGAAATGAAAATCATAACCGATCTTCTTCTTACCGCTCTTTATACGGTATTCATTCAGAATCTCGTCATGTGCTCCGGCCTCGGTATGAGCGAAGCCATGAGAGTTTCCGCAAGGCCCGGTTATTTCATCAAATTCGCCGCCATGATTTCGGGCTTTTCAACCTTTACTAGCGTTGCCTGTACTCTTATCGGAAAGAACACGGCGATTCTTTCCTCCTTCGCCGTCAAAGCGGCAGTTTACGGCGGCGTGCTTGCCGGAGCATATATCCTTGTTGCGATTTTTGTCAGAATAATCACAAAGGATAAAGAGCTGCTCGGCATTCTCGGAATTTCCGCTCTCAACACTCTTGTTTATGCAGTACCCTATATCAATGATTCCGCCGCATACTCGCTTGCGGACAGCATCGGCTCGGGCATAGGTGCCGGAATTGCCTTTGTGCTTGCCGCCGCTCTTATCGGAAGCGGAACTAAAAAACTGGAACAGAATAAATACATCCCCGCCGTTTTCAAGGGAACACCCGTGATGTTCCTTTATGTAGGTATTCTTGCCATGGGCTTTATCGGCTTTACGGGATCTGCTCTGTTCTGATATACGGTGATAAAATGAATAAAAAAACCAAATCAAGAAAAGCGCTTAAGCCCTCTCAGAGGGAAAGCATAACCGAATTTTCCTCACACTTCGGCTCCGGCTTCTCTTACGAAGAAAAGGCTAAAGTCAAAAAAGCAATCAGAATAATCATAATCGCTCTCTGCATAGCCTTTCTCGTAACTGTGGGGTACTTCCTGACGGATGTTCTCATCCGTTTCACCGAGGTTCCCGCTCAAGCTCATATATCTCCGGAGGCCGCATTACAATGGATTACATACCATACAACTCAAGGCTGACATACCATAAATATCCTTTCGGTGCCCTCAGAGAAGGCACCGGAATGACCCTGCGCATAGTTCTGCCCCGCAGCGAGGGCTGCCGCAGTGCCTCTCTGCTCATAGGAAAAGACGGGGAAGAATTTACAAGCATACCCATGAACTGGGAGCGAATGGAGGGCGAAAGCGAAGAATGGTGGAGCCTTTCCTACACCCCGAAAGAAAGCGGACTGTATTTCTACCGCTTTTCTTTGCTTTGTAACAGCGGAGAAAAACAGATAACCCGTTTTGACAACTCTCTCGGTAAGCTCTCGGCTGACGGTGAAAATTTCTTTTTTACCGTTTTTGACAGCGATTTTACCACTCCGGACAAAATAAAAGGTTCCGTTATTTATCAGATTTTTCCCGACAGATTCTGCTTTTCCGGCGAAGAAAAAGGGAATCGCGGTTTTGCAGACCGCTGTCTCCGCTCCGATTGGGGTCAGCCGCCCCTCTGGGAGCCCGACAGTAACGGAAACATTACAAAATATGACTTTTTTCAGGGCGACCTTAAAGGCATAGAAAGCAGGCTCGGCTATCTTGAAGAGCTCGGAGTCGGCTGTATTTACCTTAACCCCATTTTTCTTGCCGCTTCAAGTCACCGCTATGACACTGCCGATTATGAGGTCATCGACCCTCTGCTCGGCACTCAGGAGGATTTTGTTTCTCTCTGCAATAAAGCAAAAGAAAAAGGAATCGACATCATCCTTGACGGCGTTTTCAGCCACACCGGAAGCGACAGCAAATACTTCAACAAATCAAAGCATTTCGGTGACGGCGGAGCATACAACGACAAAAATTCTCCTTATTATAACTGGTATAAATTTACCGATTACCCCGACAAATACGAATGCTGGTGGGGCGTGGATATTCTTCCCGAGGTAAACGAGGAAGAACCCGGCTTCATTTCATATATTTCCGACATTCTGCGCAAGTGGCAAAGGCTCGGTGCCTCCGGCTGGCGGCTTGATGTTGCCGACGAGCTGCCGGACAAATTCCTTGACGCTCTGCGCAAAACCGTAAAAAGCGAAAACAAAGATGCCCTGATTCTCGGCGAGGTCTGGGAGGATGCTTCCTGCAAAATCAGCTACGGCAGCCGCAGGCGCTATCTTCAGGGCAGACAGCTTGACTCCGTTATGAATTATCCCTTTGCCGATGCACTTATTGACTTCGGCATCACGGGCAAAGCCGAAGGCTTCAACGATAAGATAAACGAAATTTGCGAAAACTACCCGAAATGTGTGGTTGACTGCCTTATGAATCACATAGGCACTCACGACACCTGCCGTGTTCTCAACCGTCTCGGAACACTTGACGGTTTTCATTCAGACCACATTGACCGCTACCGCGGCGGTATGACCGCGGAAGAAACGGCAAGGGGCAAAAAGCTGCTCCGGCTCATTTCCTCAATGCAGTTTACCCTGCCCGGAGTTCCCTGCATCTATTACGGTGATGAGGTCGGCACCGACGGCGGCGTTGACCCCTTTAACAGAGGGTGTTATCCCTACGGAAAAGAAGACGGTGAACTGCTTGCCCATTACCGTTTTCTCGGCAAACTCCGTAAAGAACACCCCGTTTTCATTGACGGTGATTTTATCCCCGTTTCAAGTCTTCTGGGCTGTGTTGCTTACGAAAGACGCGGGCGCGGGGAAAGAATAATGACCGTTGCAAACCGCAACCCTCACCCCATAACCTATACCCTGCCGGAAGACGGCTGGGTTTCACTTACGGGCAATACCGTGATTAACAAAGAGCTGTTTCTCGACGGAGAAACAGCGGCAATTCTCCGAATGGGTCGTGATTAAAAATGAGTAAAAAAGCTTCTCCTTTCAGCACAAATAAAAGCTCTCTTTCCGACGAGGGCAAAAAATTTGCCGTTATTTTCACGGCGGCCGTGCTGCTGATAGTGGCAGTTTCCTGCCTCGTAATACTCGCAAAGAATGATTTTGACATTCACGCCGCCCTCGGCGGAGATGCCAAGGTCACAAAAAAAGATGATGGCGAAAATATCATCCCCGTTGAAAAAAGTGATAAATATTATCTTCTCTGGTGCTCCGACTCCGAGTCCGGCGAGCTTCAGTTCATGTGGATAGTCCGCGCACAGATGCCGGAAAGAAAAATCACCGCCTTTGCACCCTCCGTTGACGAAATCATTGACTACGGAAATTCAACAAACACATTCAGCCATATATATTATTCCTTCGGCGAATCCGGCCTTAAAAAAGCCATTGAAAATGCTTACGGAATTAAAATCAGCAAATACATCGGCTCAAATACGGAAACCTTCAAGCAGATGATAAACTATCTCGGCTCCGTAAATGTCGAAGTTGAAGAAAACATTGAATACAAGGGCAATTTCAGCCTGATTTTAATGAGAGGCGCAAATTCCCTTAAAGGTGACCAGCTTTACAAATACCTTATTTATCTTGCCTATGAGGATGTACCGAAAATATCAAAGCGCTGTGATGTGCTCTATGAAATCCTCAATTCTCTTTTCCTGCCGAACAGATATTCAAAGGCGGAAACAATGTATTCGAGAATTGCAAATCTGCTTGTCACGGATATTTCCATTGTGGATTATTCAAGCGCCGGCAAGCTGATAAGCTATATGTATGAAAACGGAATCGGCGAATGGGTCGCCGCTCACAGCCCGGAGGAGCTTACAGCACAGGAAGACGAATAAAATCAACCGGAAAGAGGGCCTGAAATGAAAGATAACGGCAGCACAAAAAACAGAATATCCGTACCCCGTATCGTTCTTGCAGCGGTGCTGATTATCTTTGCCGTTTTTCAGATGAGAACAGCTTTTCCCGACCTTACCTTTCCGCTGATAAATTCTTACAGCAAGCCTCCCGAACAGCCAAGTGCCAACGGAAGCCCGTATAAATTCTATTACGAAGACCTTTCCAATATAGAAAAATCGGCATACAACATGATTCTTGACAAGATTTATGAAATGCCGGAAAAAATTCTTGTTCCCGACCTTTCCGCCGAGGAGCTTGACAATGTTTATTCCGCCCTGCTCAGCGACAACCCCGACCTTTTCTTTGTCGGGCGCAGATGCTCCGTCACCGCAGAGTTGTGGAATGATTTTTTCACCACCGATTACATAATTGAAAAAGAGGAATACGACAAATATAAAAAGGAACTTGATGAGACTTGCCGCGAAATTATTGCGGGGCTCAGCGATGTATCTGACCCGTGGCAGACAGAGCTGGAAATTCACAATTTCATCATTGACAACACCTCATATAAGCTTGAAAGTCAACAGCATATTTATTCCTCAAGCTACGGCTGTCTTGTCAACGGCAAGGCAGGCTGTGAAGGCTATTCAAAAGCAGCCAAGCTTCTTCTTGACTCTGTGGGCATAAAAAGCTATGTCATTACCGGAAAAGCCAAGGATTCCGAAAAGAAGCTTTCAAACCATATGTGGAACATCGTGAATATTGAAGACAGCTGGTATCATCTCGACTGCACCTGGGATGACCCCGTCAGCAGTGACGGCAAGCACTACCGTATGTACAGTTATTTCAATGTTTCCGATAAAGAAATTTCAAGAGACCACTCTGATTATGTCACAAAGAACGACTGTTCATCCTCCGACGGAAACTATTATTCAAGAAAAGGGCTTCTCTTCAAAACCTACAACAGAAATGATGAAGAAAAGCTGAAAAAGATGATCGTTTCCGAATACAACTCGGGCTCTTTGAAAATTCAGATAAAATTCGCCGACAAGGTGGCTTATGACAACGCTCACGGCGACCTTATCGAAAACACACGCCTGGGGCTTATACTGAGGTCGATAAAGTCATCTGACGGCACAAGCCTCGCCCGGAAAGCGGAGGGCTATATTGAAAACGAAGACCAGCACACTCTGACTCTGCTGTTCAAATAAAAAGAAGGTAGAAATATGGATAAAGAAAGAATTGAAAATGCGGTGCGCGAAATACTCATTGCCGTTGGTGAAGACCCCGACAGACCCGGTCTTGTTGAGACTCCCGCAAGAGTTGCCCGTATGTACGAAGAAATTTTTTCGGGTCTTGAGGATGACCCGACCCGTCACCTCAAGCTTTTTGACGAAGGCAGTGAAGAAATGGTAATCGTCAGGGATATTCCCATGTATTCCATGTGCGAGCATCATCTGCTGCCCTTTATCGGCAAGGCTCACATTGCATATATCCCCTCCGACGGAAAAGTCATCGGTCTTTCAAAGCTTGCAAGAATAGTTGATTCCTTTGCCAAAAGACCTCAGCTTCAGGAAAGACTTACAAGTCAGATTGCCGATTTTCTTGACGAAAATCTTCATCCTCTGGGAATTGCCGTTGTTGTTGAAGCGGAGCATCTCTGCATGACAATGCGCGGAGCAAGAGCTTCCGGCTCGCAGACAAGAACCTCCGCCCTCAGAGGCATTATGAGAAACGACGCAAAAACAAGAGCCGAGGCTCTTTCACTTCTGACAGGAGTAAGATAAATGTTCAAAGCAGGTAATTTCACTTTTCCTCTCGGCGTGAGAACATACATTATGGGTATTCTGAATTATACCCCCGATTCCTTCAGCGACCCGGGGCTTTTCAACACCCCCTCTGCGGCTCTTGCTCATGCTCTTGAAATGGAAGAGCAGGGTGCGGATATAATCGACCTCGGAGCAAATTCCACCAGACCCGGCGCGGAAATACTGACATGGGAAAAGGAGCTTGAAAGGCTCATTCCCGCCCTTGATGCTCTTGAAGGTAAGCTCAGTGCCGCTCTTTCCGTTGATACATTTTACCCGGAATGCGCCGGATATGCTCTTGAGCACGGAGCAGCCATAATCAATGATGTCAGCGGAAAATTCAACAAGGATATTGCCGCTCTCGTTAAAGAACACGGCGGCGCATACATTGTCACTCACAACCCCTGCGGAGCGGGAAAAACCGCGGATTATCCCGACGGAGTTGTTGCCGATGTAAGGAGGTTTTTCCTTAACTGCATAGCCCTTGCAAAGGAATGCGGTCTTGAAAAAGAAAATCTCTGTCTTGACCCAGGCTTCGGCTTCGGGAAAACGGATGAGGATAATTTTGAGCTTCTGCGCAACGGAGAGTGGTTGAAATTCAGCGGAATTGCTTACCTTGCCGCCCTTTCAAGAAAAAGATTTATCGGCAATGCCTGCGGTATAACAGAAAGCTCAAAGCGTGACATTGCCACGGCTGCGGCAAACACAGCCGCAATATTCAGCGGAGCCGATATAATCAGAGTTCATAATGTTTCCGCCGCAAAAGACGGCGCAAAGCTTGCGGATGCAATTTACAGAAAGATATAATAATATGGATAAAATAATTATTAAAGACCTTAAAATATTTGCTTATCACGGCGTAAACCCGGAGGAAAAGGAAGAGGGTCAGAATTTCATTCTTGATATAACCGCTTTTCTTGACCTTTCCGTTCCCTGCACCACCGACAATGTGGAGGACACGGTGAGTTACGCCAAAATCATCAAAACCGCGACCCGTATTTTTCTTGAGCAAAAGGATGACCTTCTTGAAAAAGCGGCAAAAAGAGTTGCCGACGGCATTCTTGCCGAATACGGTAAAATCAGCTCCGTAACAATTCTGTTAAAAAAGCCCGAAGCCCCCATAAAAGCGGACTTCGGTTATGTTGCGGTTGAAATCAAAGTTGACAGAGGATAAAATACTATGAGTCAGGCAATAATAGCACTCGGAACAAATATCGGTGACAGGATTTCAAACCTTAATGAAGCGGTAAGAGCCATTTCACGCCTGCCAGGTGTAAAAATAACGGCTGGCTCGGGCGTTTATGAAACAGACCCCGTAGGCAAAACGGACCAGGACAGATTTTATAATGCGGTAATTCTTGTGGAAACAACGGTTTCCCCCGCCATGCTTCTCGGCGGCTGCCTCGGCATTGAGGCCGCCATGGGCAGAATCAGAACGGAGAAAAACGGCCCGCGCATAATCGACCTTGACCTTCTTCTTTATGAAAGCTATAAAAGCGAAAGCTTTGAGCTGACCCTGCCCCACCCCGCCATTCTTGAAAGAGCATTTGTAATGAAGCCCCTGCTTGACCTTTTTCCGTCAGGCAGAGCGCTCGGACTTTTCTTCGGACCGGCTCTGCGTGAAATCGGTGACGAGGGTGTTGACAAAACCGTTTATGAGCTCATTATACCCGAATAAGAGGTTACGGAAATGATTTGTGAAAACTGCGCTTATTATGATTACGATGAAGAATATGAATGCTATGTCTGCCTTGTAAATCTTGATGAAGACGAGCTTTACAGATTTATGCAGGGCGGCACCTTCGAATGTCCTTACTATAACCCCTATGATGAATATAAGGTTGTGAAGAAACAGAATTAAGGAGGCTCTTTATGTTTTGTGAAAAGTGCAAATCAGAATTGAGAGAAAATGCCAAATATTGTGATAACTGTGGTGCCCCTGTAAACAATCCTGTTTTTGACAGGACTTCCGAAATGGCCGAACTTACCCGAAAATATAAACAAGAATTTAAGAATGCAAAAAAGTTAATCAGAATAAGGCGTTTGAAAAGATTCTCTACCGGAATGTTTATTTCTCTTTTATGTTTAGCCCTCTTTTTTATTTGTAAGTCAATTGACAGTTCTGCCTTTTGGTGCAGTACGGGCTATTGGTTTGGGTTATTTGGTGCCGGCGCCTTTGCTCTTGCTGCAATATACAGCCTGTTTTCAAACAGACCAAGTGATGACAGAATGTTGGATCAAATAAACCAAGCTTATGAAAATGCAAAAATGTTGAAATAATTCTTTCATCATTATTTCGTTTTTTAACCAACATCTCTGAAAGTCTTTGCTTATTACCGGAGAATTTTTATAAAGTACAATAGGAACCCCCCGACTATTCCGGAGGGTTCCTTTATTATCAGTGAGTGAAGAAAAACATTGCCGCAAACAAAATCGTTATCACCCAGGTACCCGGATTTATTTCCTTGATTTTACCCGTAAATACTTTAAGAATAACATAAGAAATAAGACCGAAAGCGATACCGTAGGAAATATTATAGCTGAAAGGAATCATGGCAAGTGTGAGGAACGAGGGCAGAGCGATAACGGGGTCTTCCCAATTTATGTCCTTGACACAGCTCATCATAAGTATGCCAACATAAATCAGCGCCGCCGCATAGGCACAGGCAGGTACAAGGGCCGCAAGAGGAGAAAGGAAAGTCGCCGCAAGGAAAACTCCTGCCGTAACCATTGCGGAAAGTCCTGTTCTGCCGCCGACGGCAACACCGGCAGAGGCTTCGACAAAGGTGGTAACCGTGGATGTTCCGCAAACCGCACCGGTGCAGGTGGCAATGGCATCGGCAAGCATGGCTCTGTCCATATTCGGTATGACATCCTCGCCTTTTTCGTTTTTTATCATCATGTTTCCGCCGCGGCAGGCACCGTAAAGAGTGCCCATGGTGTCAAACATATCGACCATGCAGAAGGCAAGGGAACTGGTGGCAAAAGCAATTACAAGGCTGCCCTTTGTGTGTCCCTCCCCCGCAAGATACTGTGAAAAATCAAAGCCTTCGGTAATAACCTTTCCGAATGCCTGGGAACCGAAATCACGGAAAGCATCAATGGGGTTAAGAGAAACATTTGCAAAGAAATCCTTATAAAAACCGGGTACCGTAAACCCGAGGAGGTAATAAACAACTGTTCCGCCGATTATGCTGAAAAGCACTGCACCCTTGACCTTCTTTTTTGAAAGCACGGTTATGCAGATAACCGTGGCAAAGGTAATAAACAGCGGCATAACATTACCCCAGGTGGTGTCACCGAGAAAATTCAGAGAAGCAAGGCCGACACAGGTGGCCGGGTCATTTATGATTATGCCGGAATCCTGCAAACCGAGAAAGGCAATAAAAAGACCGATACCTGCGGGAATACTCTTTCTGACAATATCGGGAATTGCATCAAAAATCAGACGGCGAAGCCCCGTAACGGTAAGCAGAATGAAAATAATACCGTCAATCAGCACAAAAACCAGAGCATTGGCATAGGTGAAGCCGAAGCCGAAACAAATCGTATAAACAAAAAAGGCATTGATTCCCATTCCCGAAGCCTGCGCCAGAGGAAGATTTGCCAGCAATCCGATAAGCACGGTTCCGACAACGGCGGAAAGTGCGGTTGCAATGTAGATTGCGCCGTAAGAAACCACACCGAGCTCGGAAAACATACCCGGCTGAACCATGAGGATATAAGACATTGCCATAAATGTGGTGATACCCGCCATTATTTCCGTGCGGACATCTGTTCCGTGCTCTTTAAGAGCAAAAAGCTTTTTCATTTTGACGCCTCTTTCATATAAGAATTCCGTTGCAGTGGTCTGTTTCGTGCTGAATTATCTGAGCCGTAAAACCACTGAAGGTTTTTATACGGGTTTTGAACTCTCTGTTCTGCCATTTTACCTTGATTGAACGGAAGCGCTCCGTTTCTCTTCGGCCCGACAGAGAAAGACAGCCTTCCTCCGCCGTATATCGGCCTTTTTTCTCGATTATTTCGGGGTTGAACATTTCAAAAATTTCACCGTTATCAATAAATACGATTATCCTTTTTGAAATACCGATCATATTTGCCGCCATGCCGACACATCTCTCGCTGTTTGCCCTGAGCGTATCCTTAAGGTCATCGGCAGCCGCAATATCATTCACCCCGGCAGGGGATGATTTCACCGAAAGCAAAATCGGGTCATGTATTATTTCCTTTACCATATATACCTCTTGAATTTCCGATTCACCTGTATCATAAAAACAGGTGTTTTTGACAATAAGGATTTTATATCAAAATCCGGCAAAAGTCAACAAAAGCAGGTATGCACCGTGACTCACACAGTACATACCCGCTTTTTTATTTATCATGAAGCGAGACTTCTTAAATAATCTCTGTCTGTTATTTCAATATATCCTCTGCGCACCGTAACCACATCCTCAAGAGAAAGCTTTTTCAGGGCTCTGGCCACGACCTCCCGTGCGGAGCTGATTTCATGGGCAATCTCTTCATGTGTTGTTTTTAAGAGTGTGGTTTTCATTCTGTCCGATTCATCAATAAGAAATTTTGCGAGCCGCTGTTCAAGGGGAGTAAGAAGTATCCACTGAAGGGAATCGGTAATAACCGTATATCTTTCGGAGGCGAGCTGAAATATCATACATTTCATTATGATATTTTTTTCTATAACGGCAGTGAGTACCTTTGAATTGACCTCAAGCAAGGTGCTGTCGGTTTCGGCAACCGCCATTATTTCACAGTTCATGGATTTGATGAGGCATTCCGTGCAGGGCACATTAAAATCACCGTCTTTCAGATGATATAATGTCAGCTCTCTGCCCTCGGCACTGAGCATAAAGGCCCTTATATGGCCGCTGACAATAAGCAGCTTGCTTCTGCCGTTTCCGTTACAGCCGTAAATGATTTCACCTTTCCTGTATTTGCATATTACGGCATTTTCCGAAATCAAGGTTTTTTCCTCCGGTTTAAGCTCTTCCCAAAACGGAAGTAAAGATAAAATCTGAATATCCATTGCTTTTACCCGTTACTGTCATACCCTTCGGATTTTTACTCTGCCTTCCATAACCCGTGCAGATTACAGTAAGCGTAAACCGCACGAACCTTATCGCCCTCACACATCATAAAGCAGACGGCGGGAGCGGAGCCGACGGGAATTGCCTTGCGCTGATTGCCCTGCTCGGTTTCAAGCGAAATCCATTCAATGTGATGTTCGGGCGTTGAGGGATGCTCAACGGAACCGACCTTAACACTTACCTTGCTGCCGCTGACCGTAAACACGGGAACATGTTTTTCCTCGGCGGCATCAACGCTGCCGGGAATGATTTCTTCCATTTTTTCTCCGCAGCATATCACGGGTGCATTTGTTTCTTTTACAACGGCAATTATTTTGCCGCAGTGTTTACAGATAAAAAATTTCTGTTCCATTTGTTTTTTCTCCTTTTTTAGTTTTTATATTTTTACTGTGCGACTTCTTTTACTATTTTTTTAAGGTCTTCAATATGTGCGGTAAGATGCTTGTTTTTGTGCCAGACAATGTAATGCTTTCTCAGGAAAGAGGCATCCGTTACGGGGCGGGTCACAACAATTCCGCTGTCAATGGCATCCTTTACAAGAAGCTCCGGCAGAATTGTTATGCCTATTCCGAGAGAAACGGCTTTTACTATGGCTTCCGTGCTGACGCTCTCCCAGACAGGTCTTAAGGAAATGCCTTTGGAAGCAAAAATATTGCGTATGAACATACGGCTGTCACTGCCGTATTCACGGGCAAGGAAAGGATATTTTGCTATGTCCGTAAGGCTTACCGTAACCTGCTCACTCAGAGGGTGATCGCAGGGCATGAGAAGCACCAGATTATCATGACCGAAGGCCTCAAAATCAAGCTCCGGGTCATTGGGGGTGTCGCCGAAAACCGCAACATCCAGCTTGTTTTCATTGAGCCAGTTCTGCAATGTGGCAATATTTGATATTTTTACCTTAATATCAAGGTCGGGGCGAATAAGCTTCAGACGGGTCACGATTTCCGGCATATAAACAGTACCTATGGTTATGCTTGCGCCGATTCTGACCGTTCCGCTTTCATCCCAGGATTTTACGCCTGATTCCAGCTTATCAAAGGAATCTATAATATACAAAGCTCTTGAATAAAACTGCTTTGCGGTTTCCGTTATCATTATTCTTTTGTTTATTCTTTCGAAAAGAGTCACCCCGTAATGCTGCTCAAGCTCCTGAATTGCTCTCGTTACGGCAGGCTGAGTCATACCGAGCCTCTCGGAGGCCTTGGTCATGCTCTCTGCTTCATAAACGGCAATAAAGATTTTTAAGTGCTTAATAGTCATTTGGTTTATTCCTCCTGTTCATAACGATTTGTTATGTTTTTCGAGCATAAACTATCACATTCGGTATGTTTTGTCAATAGGTTTCGCAAATTTTATATCAAAATTGTTATCAATCTCAGAAATTTATGCAATTTGTGTGATTAAGTCACAGAAAACGGAAAACGAAAATACTATATTTGTGTCGCAGGGTCGGGAACAAACACCCGAAGCGCTAAGGTGCTTGCGAACGGCATTTATATAGATGAACCCCGATATATAATGAAAGGAGCATAATAATATGCTTGACAAAAAATTGAAAACCCTTATTAACAAACAGATAAATGAAGAATTACATTCCGCTTATCTGTACCTGGCCTTCGCCTCTTTCTTCAGCGATTATAACCTTGACGGTTTTGCCAACTGGTACCGCATCCAGGCAAAGGAAGAAAGAGATCACGCAATGACCTTCATCAAGTATCTTGAGGAAAATAACGAATCCGTTATTTACGAAGCGGTCAAGGCACCGGACTTCACCGCAAAGAAGCCGGAGGATATTTTCCTCGAAGCCCTCAGGCAGGAAAAATATGTCACTGGACTTATCAACAACATTTATACCGCCGCTGCGGAGCTTGACGATTACCGTACTGTCAATTTTATCAACTGGTTTATCTGCGAACAGTTTGAAGAGGAAAGAACGGCAGAAAAAATGATTGACGATTTTGAACTTTTCGGCTCCGATCCCGCCATGCTCTACTGTCTTGACAAAAGCGCGGCAAAAAGAATTTATGAAGTCCCCGACAAAATAATTTAACAAGGAAAGGAAGAATCCATTATGGTTTATGTCTGTGATGTCTGCGGATATATCTATGACGAAAGTGTAAAAACAAAAGCTTTTGATGAACTGCCGGAGAGCTGGAAATGCCCGGTCTGCGGTGCAGACAAGGATGCCTTTTCTCCGAAAGAGGAAGGAGTGAAAAGAAATGAAGGTAATACTTAACCCCGATAAAAGTATAGTTGACTCCGTAAACAAAGCTCTGCTTATAAACGGAGGCTACTGCCCCTGCAAAACCGCAAGAAATGAAGACACAAGATGTATGTGCAAGGAATTTATTGACGAGATTCGTTCCCCCGATTTCAGCGGAACCTGCAGCTGCGGCCTTTACTGCAAGGTATTATAAAAGGTATTATAAATATATAAGGAAAGGAAAGGTGACAGCACAATGTCCGTAATTGAACTGACAGAAGATAACTTTGACGAAGAGGTTATCTATTCGGACATCCCCGTTCTTGTGGATTTTTATGCCACATGGTGCTCCCCGTGCAAAATGCTGGCGCCGGAAATTGAAAGACTCAGCGAGCTCTACGGTGACAGCATCAAGGTCTGTAAGCTGAATGTCGACTCCGCACGGTCGATAATCCGTCGTTACGCAGTGGAAAGCGTTCCCACGGTAATGCTGTTTCTCGACGGAAAAATTACAAACCGTTTCACGGGCTACCGTCCCGCTCAGGCTGAAGCAATGCTTCGCTTTGCCGGAGTTCAGACCGGAAAAAGCGGTTAATATATAAAAAGCAGGGTGCAAATCCGCATTGTCGGATTTGTACCCTGTTCGGTTATTGTTTTTTATTTCAGAATCTGTTTGCCCATTCCACGAAAACCTTATTACCCTCAACGGTATAGGTAACATCGTGATGAATGTTTTTGTCAACTGCTTCGCAGAAAGCCTTTACCATTTCTTCATCATAAAGCTCAAGCGAGAATTTCATATCAAGACTGCGGGGTGAATAAAGTCTGTTTGCAAGCTTGAAGCCGTTGACCCACCAGTGAGTGGTTTCACCGATATTCACAAGCATTTCGTCACCGTGACTTATCTGAAGAGTCATATTAACTCTTTCTTCATCCGTAATTACATTATAGAAGGAACCGAAGCTGCCGGCCTCGCGGTTATACATTCCGACCTCGCCGCCGTTGGTGATAAGGTAGTTGCCCTTCCATATCTGAACCATCCATTCCTTGCCGGCATAGTCAAACTTGAATCTTCTTGTGTTATAACGGTAAACGGGAAGCAGGTAGCAAAGGAAATCATACTCGATGCAGAAGCCGAAATCTCTCATCCAGCAATACATGGGAGCATAAACAAGCTGCTCATAAGCATTGGTGTTGAAGCCGATTCGCATCATACCTTTTTCGTCGGGGCCGAAGCATTCGCCGGTTTCAAGGTCGATATATATTTCGGGGTGGAACTGCTCAACCGAACCGTCACTGTATGTAACATCAAGAACTATTTCGTCAAAGGAATCCTCACCGTGGGGAAGAAGGTAAATATAGGCGTTTTCGATTCCGCTGAAATAAGCACCGATAAGCCAGCAGAGATTACCTTTAAGGTCGTCACCCTCAGCGAAAAACTGTGACTTGAGCTCATACATACTGTTTCTGAATTCCACGGTATCAAGAGCAAACACCTTTGAAACGGTTTTACCGAAGCCCGTCACATCGGGAAGACCCGTAAGAATTGCATTGGTGTCAAGGCAGGAATTGTCACTTATATATTTGCAAAGCTCCGTCACCTCATCGGAAACGGTAACATCAAAGGTTCCGTCATCGCCGAAAAGGAATTTGCCGGTAACGATATTTTTTATCGTTCTCAAAGTTCTGACAAATTTACCGAAGGTTTTTGTTGTCAATGCCGGAAAGCTGCCGTCAAAAAGATGAAAACCGACAGAGGTTTCTTCCTTCGGCTGAACGGTTGCTTCCTCTGCAAAAGCGGGAGAAACGGCAGTGAATGCCATTATGATTGCCATGATCAGTGAAATTGTGATTTTCGTTATCTTCATATACAAAATATGCCCCTTATCTTTCGATTGCGGGGCATATTATACCATATATAGTACCTGTTTTCAACCTTTATTTTCAATTTCCGGCTTTATTTTTCGGCGCTTGTATCCGGCTCAACGGGAATATATGTTTCGCTTGCCATTCTGACTAACATACCGCCGGAGGTGATGACTCCCGTAGCGGAAAGGCTGTACATAAGCTTTGTTGCGTCAATATACCAAAGGCAGATTCCGGCAGGCTCTTCACCGTCTTTTACGGTGCTGACCTGAGCAACGGTAGTGTCAAATTCATATTTGTCTGTCTTTGTCCATTCGTAATGCATACCGGATATATCGGTAAACTCTTCGGCTGATTCTATTCTTGCGGTATAATCCGTACCGTCTGCGCTGAAGGACATCTGAGCGGTTTTACCGTCAATAATAAAATATCTGACATTTTTAGCTCTTTCTGGAACGTTGAATTCCACATTGAGCTTTTCTTTTATTTCTTCGGGTGTTGACTCCACCATGGGGTTTGCAAGGCCCACCGCACCCTTTTCACTTTCGCCGTCTGCTTTTTCTTTTGCTCCGCAGGCACAGAAAGCAAAAATCATAACTGCAATCATCAAAACCGAAATTATCTTTTTCATTATATTATCCTCCGTTTGCTTTGTATTGAAATATTACCATTTCACGGCAATTATTTCAACAGTCAATAAAATTAATTTGCATATTTGCCGAAAATGTTTGTTTTTTCTGTTTGTGTGGAGTATAATAATTAAGAATAATCATTTCGGAGGGTCAAAATGGAAAGATACAACAGTGCAAAAGAAATATACGCCGCTCTCGGCGTTGACACCGAAAAAGCCATATCCGCTCTTGAAGACATCACCGTTTCCGTTCATTGCTGGCAGGGTGACGATGTAGGCGGCTTTGACAGCCCCGAAGCTCTTTCCGGCGGAATACAGACAACCGGCAATTATCCCGGGAAGGCCCGCACTCCCGATGAGCTTATGGCTGACCTTGATAAAGCTTTTTCTCTCATGCCGGGCAAAAAGAAGCTCAATCTTCATGCAAGCTATGCGATTTTTGACGGCGAGCCTGCCGACAGAGATGCAATCAAGCCCGAACATTTTGCAAAATGGGTCGCTTACGCCAAAGAAAGAAACATGGGCATTGACTTTAACCCCACCTTCTTTTCACACCCCATGGTAAAAGACGGCCTCACCCTTTCTTCTCCCGATGAAAAGGTGCGCAGCTTCTGGGTCGAGCACGGCAAACGCTGCATTGAGATTTCGGATTATTTTGCAAAGGAAACGGGCGTTCCCTGCGTAATGAACATCTGGATTCCCGACGGCTACAAGGATATTCCCGCCGACCGTCTTTCCCCCAGACTTCGTTTCAAAAAATCGCTTGATGAAATTCTTTCCGTTCCCTATGACAAAAATAATGTTTATGTGACCCTTGAATCCAAGGTTTTCGGCATCGGCCTTGAAAGCTACACCGTCGGCTCCGCAGAATTCTGCCTGAGCTATGCAACAAAGTCGGGCATTGTTCCTCTTATGGATAACGGTCACTATCACCCCACAGAGCTTGTTTCCGATAAAATTTCCGCTCTGCTTGCTTTCAACGAAAAAATCGCTCTTCATGTAACAAGAGGCGTTCGCTGGGACAGCGACCATGTTGTTCTGTTTGACGACGAAACCAAAGAGATGATGAAGGAAATCGTCCGCAACGACGCTCTCGGCAGAGTTTTCATTGCCACCGATTATTTTGACGCTTCAATCAACCGCATTTCCGCCTGGGTAACCGGTGTGCGCAATGTTCGCAAGGCTTTGCTTTTTGCTCTGCTTGAGCCCTCGGCAAAAATGAAAGCTCTTCAGGACGAAGCTGATTTCACCTCTCTCATGGTTCTGGGTGAAAAAATAAAATCCCTGCCCTTCGGAGATGTATGGGAAGAATATCTCAACAGAAACGGACTTACCGACGATTATATCGGTGAAATAAAAGAATATGAAGAAAAGGTACTGGTGAACAGAAAATGAAAAACATATTTGAAGCTCCCTTCCTCAGAGAAATGATGCAGACCACAGCCAATATGTACCGCCTCGGCTATGATGAAAGAAACGGCGGCAACATCAGCTATATGCTTGACCCCGAGGTCGTCGGTGAATATATCGACCTCAACAATGTCATCCGCACGATTCCCACCGGCTTTGACGCCACCGCTCTTATCGGAAAGATTTTCATTGTTACGGGAACAGGTAAATATTTTAAGAATGTGGAATTTGACCCCGAAACAAACCTCGGCATAATCCGTATCGCCGCTGACGGCACCACCGCAGAGCTGCTTTGGGGCTACAAAGACGGCGGTAAATTCACAAGCGAGCTCCCCGCTCATCTTATGAGCCATATTTCAAGACTTGCGGTCAACCCCGATAACAAAATCATTATGCACTGCCACCCCGACTATACTCTTGCCATGACCCAGGTTCATGAAATGGATGAAAGAAGCCTGACCCGCACACTCTGGAAACAGATGACGGAAAGCATTGTTGTTTTCCCCGAGGGCGTAGGCGTTCTTCCCTGGATGGTATGCGGCACCAATGACATAGGTATTGCCACCGCAGAAAAAATGAAAGAATACAGACTTGTTGTCTGGACCCTTCACGGCATTTACGGCTGCGGCGTTGATATGGACGAAGCCTTCGGCCTTATCGAAACCGTTGAAAAAGCGGCAAAGATGTATATGCCCACCGCTCACCTGCCCAACAAAAACACCATCACGGACGAAAATCTTGTTGCTCTTGCCGCAAGATTCAATCTTGATTACAGAAAAGATTTCCTTGATATATAAAGCTGAACGGGGCTGTTGCATTATAGCGGCAGCCCCGCTTGTTTATTACAGATAAGCCCGTTTCAAATCCGGAAAATATCGCCTGATTTTAAGCATATAATTGTAAATTTTCTTTTCAAAACAAGAAAATCATTGACAAATCGGCTTTTTACATATAAAATAACGGTGTCTAACCTTATTCGGACACTTATCGAACTATGAAGGAATTTACAAAAACTATGTAAACGGAGGGAAAAAAATGAAGTTTATGAAAAAAACTCTCGCAATCATTCTCGTAGTCCTTACTGTTTTCTCTTGCATGGGTCTCAACGCTTCTGCCGCTCTTCAGGTCACAGACCTTGAAGGCCTCGTTGATGTTCAGAAGCTTATCGGCCCCAAGGGATATTCATTCCTCGGCTACAGATACTCAACTGACGGCTACTACTACTGCGATGACAGAACCTGCTGGCAGAACGGTACCGGTTACAATGAGTATTACGACCTTTGGGCATCCGTTGCCTGTATGTTCATCGACCAGGTAAGAATCCGCTTCCAGTACGGCGGAGAAAACTGGATGGTTCAGCTTTGGAAGGGTCAGTACGGCTGGCTTCTTCTCGGTGCCGAAATCGGCCTCTACAACTGTCCTCTTGACCAGTATTCCGGCGAAACGGGCGACTGCCATCATTTCACCTGCGCAGAAGAAAATAACTGGCTTAAGATGCAGCTTGACTGCTACTATGCTCAGGGCGCCAAGGGCGAATATAAGAAAGTTTTCACAAGACCTTATGATACTTACTGGTGGGCAACCGGATTCGTAAAGGGTCAGGTTCAGAAATACTCAGCTCCCAGAACGGAACTCAAGACCATCAACAGAATTACCTGTAAAGATGCCGACATGGCAAACATTCTTGTTCAGGGTCTTAAGCAGGCCGGCTTCCGCAGAGGCGCATCAGCAACCGCACTTGCCGATGACTGTTATTTCTGCGACGGTAAGGATGTTTACATTCTTTGGTCAACAATCAACCATGACTGCTTCGTCGGTTACAACGGCGTCAAGAGCTTCAGCGACACCAACCCCAGCAAGGGTGAAGAAGAAAATCCCGACGCACCTGCAAGCGATTCCGCTCTCACTAAGATTTATGACTTTATTGACAAGATCATGACTTTCCTTAAGCCTCTTCTTGACTATATTCTCAAGCTTTTTGATGTAGCTTTTGCAGCATAAAATAATTATACGGGCTGCCGCACTGACCGCGGCAGCCCAAGTTTTTGAAAGCCTGTGGAGTTGTTATGGATAAAACAAGAGTTTCGGCATATTTCAAAAGAATCGGTCTTGAATTTGACGAAAACGAGCCGAGAGATGCCCGCCTTCTGAAAAAGCTTCAATATGCACATGTCACAACGGTTCCTTATGAAAATACGGAAATAGTTGACGGTCATCCCCTTTCTCTTGAAACAGATGACCTCTTCCGGAAAGTGGTTACGGAGCACCGCGGCGGCTACTGCTTTGAGCTCAACGGTATTTTCGGCTGGCTCCTGCGTGAGCTCGGCTACGAAATAACCGAGCATTTCGGCCGCTTTCTGCGCGGTGAAGACGAGCCGCCGAAGCCTCGCCACAGAGTTCTTGTTGCTCACCTCGATGACGAAAAATATATCTGTGATGTGGGTGTTGGCTCAAAAGCACCCCGTTACCCTCTGCTTATGACCCCCGGCGTTGAGCAGGAGCAATTCGGCGAAACATATTTTATCAGAAACGATGATTTCCTCGGTACGGTTGTAATGGAGAAAAACGGTGAAAAAGCCGAACCCTTCTTTTCCTTCAATGACAACCGTCAGCTTAACAAGGATTTTTATACCCCCTCATTTTACTGTGAAAAGCACCCCGACTCCATTTTCCTTGTGAATATGTTTTCAATAAAGACCGCCGACGGCAGATACACCGTTGACAAGGATATTTTCAAGGTCTGGAAAAACGGAACGGTTGTCGAAGAAAGACAGCTTTCCCCCGAAGAGCTTAAAAAAGTCTGTGTTGAATATTTCGGTATGCCCCTTCACAGATAAAAACACCAAAAGAGGTATTTCTGCATTATGAAAAGAATTGTTTGTTTCCTGCTGACCGCTGTTATTTTTCTTTCCGGTCTGCTTTGCGTTCCCGCAGGTGCGGTTTACAACAAACAGGTCGATAAGGAATTTCATTCGGACTGCTTTTTGCTGCTCTGTACCGATAATGATGAGGTAATTTTTTCAAAGGACCCCAACAAGCAGTCAAGACCCGCTTCGCTCACAAAGGTCATAACCGCAACCATAGTTCTTGACAACTGCAAGGACACCACGGATATGGTAACGGTTCCCGAGTCCTGCATAACCGAGCTTGACGATACCGGAAGCTCTCTCAGCGGACTTAAGCCCGGCGAAACCATTTCGGTCTATGACCTGCTCTGCTGTCTTCTCATTCAGTCGGCAAATGATGCGGCCACCACTCTTGCTTATTATATTACCGGTGATGATCGTCAGACCTTCATTGACAAAATGAATGCGCTTGCCGAGGAGCTGGGCTGCAAAAACAGCCATTTCGTAAATGTTCACGGCCTTGATGACGAAGACCAATACACAAGTGCCGCAGATATGGCAACTTTTTTCAAGCACGCCATGCAGTATTCTGTTTTTGAGGAAATCGTGGCAAAGGATGAATATCAGCTCCCCGCCACAAATATGCAGAATACAAGAACGATAAGAACCACCAATTACACACTTTTGCCCGGATATAAAGAATATCATATAGACCATTCCAAAGGCGGCAAAACAGGAAGCACCTCCCTTGCAGGTCACAACCTTGTTATGGGAGCCTCCAACAACGGTTACAATTTCATTGCCGTTGCCATGAATGCCGAAAAAAAGGATTTTGACAGCGACGGTGTTGACGAAAACGGAGCATTCCTCGACTGCAAGCTCATGGTAGACTGGGCATTTGAAAATCTTCGCCTTGTTTCCATTGCAGATTCCGAAAGAGTTGTGGGAGAAATCCCCGTAAGATTCGGCAAGGGCACGGATTATGTTACTCTCTGCCCCTCCGATTCCGCTTTCAGCCTCATGCCGAAAGGCATTGACGCAGGAAGCCTGCTCATCAGAATCGACCCCGACACGCTTCCCGACCATACAACCGCCCCCGTCAAAAAGGGCGAAGTAATATGTAAGGGTATCGTTTTCTTTGCCAACGAAGAAATTGCAAGAATTGACCTTGTTTCCTCAACAGAGGTCAAGCGCAGCTTCATTTCCGGCATTTCCGCCAATCTCAGCAGCTTTTTCAGCTCAACTCTTTTCAAAATAGCCGCCATAGCGGTGGTCGCCCTGCTCATAGTTCTCATTCTTCTTACTCAGAAGAGAAAAATGAACAAGAAAAAAGCAGAAAAGGAAAAAGGGAAAGAAAAAACGGAAACAACAGAAGAAAACGAAGATTAAAATTTAATGTGAGGGTCTGCTGCATTACAGCGGCAGACCCTTTTCTTGTGTACTATCTTCCATTGAAACACAATATATTGAATATAATAAATATATAGTAATTTATATTCATAAAAAGTAAAAAAATGCTTGACTGACAGATGAATTTGTGATATTATTTCGTTACCTCTGCGAGAGGGTTTATTTTTTGTGCCCGAAATTCAGTATGCAGAGGGAGGCCAAGCTTCACGGCGGTTGCCTGATAGACTGCGGTCGAAGCTGAATAATTCCGAATAATGGAGGTGCCGCTCATGGCTGCTAACGGTAAAAGAGTCAAGATTACACTTGCTTGCACCGAATGCAAACAGCGCAACTACAACACAAAGAAAAACAAGCAGAATACTCCCGACAGACTTGAAATGAACAAGTACTGCCGTTTCTGCAGAAAACACACTCTTCACAGAGAATCCAAGTAAGCAGGAGGATTACCTTATGGCAAAGACAGAAATAACCAATGCCGCAGAAAAGGTCGCCGCCGCCGAAAAGAAGAAGAGCAAAAAGCCTGCCAACCCCAATGGAAATTTCTTCAAGAGAGCCGGCAAGGCAATCAAAAAATTCTGCAAAGACCTTAAGGGCGAAGTTAAAAAGATCGTCTGGCCCGATGGTAAAACCGTTATTAAATCCACAGCAGTGGTTCTTGTGGCTGTCGCAATCTGCGGAGTTGCAATTTTCGCTGTCGATCAGCTTCTTTCTCTCTGCATTTCCCTTCTCAAAAAAGCAGCAGAGATGGTCGGCTCAAACGGTACAGATGCTGTTGAAGCCGCAATGATAAGCTTGGGAAACTACTTTATCCGCTGACCCGGGAGGATTTAATATGTCTGTTGAGACAAAATGGTATGTAGTTCATACCTATTCCGGTTACGAAAACAAGGTTAAGACCAACATTGAAAAGTTAGTCGAAAACCGCAAAATGCAGGACCAGATTTTTGAAATCAAAATTCCCGTTGAAACAGTAACGGACGAAACCGGCAAAGAGATTGAGCGCAAGCTTTTCCCCGGCTATGTTTTCGTTAAGGTCGCTGTTTTCGCCGACGCCGACAATCGCCCCAAGATGAGCGATGAAACCTGGCTGCTTATCAGAAACACCAGAGGCGTTACGGGCTTTGTGGGTCCCGAAAACAAAGCAATTCCCCTTACCGACGAAGAAGTTATCAGGCTCGGAGTTGATAAGAAGGTCATTGAAATATCCTATGCTGTCGGCGACACAGTCAACATCATAGACGATATGTTCGACGGCTTCTCGGGCGTTGTTCAGGAAATCGACATTGATAACAACAGTGTCAAGGTCGTTGTTTCCGCACTCTTTGGCAAAGAAACCCTTGTTGAGCTTGAGCTCGATCAGGTTGAGCTTGCCGAATAATCACGGTAATTTGAGGGCATAAAACCCTTTCAAATTCAGCGTCCCTGCGACGCAGTCACATCCCTTTGAGGGTGTCGGCTTCGTGGGAGGAGCAAAAAGCTCCGCAATCTACCACATTTTTATTGGAGGTTAACAATTATGGCACAGAAAGTTGTCGGCTTAATTAAGTTACAGATCCCCGCAGGCAAGGCCACTCCGGCTCCCCCTGTAGGTCCCGCACTCGGCCAGCACGGTGTTAACATCATGGCTTTCACAAAGGAATTCAATGAGCGCACAAAGAACGATATGGGCCTCATCATTCCCGTTGTTATCACTGTTTATGCAGACCGTACATTCAGCTTTATCACCAAGACCCCTCCCGCCGCCGTTCTTATCAAGAAGGCCTGCGGCATTGAGAGCGGTTCAGGCGTTCCCAACAAGACCAAGGTTGCAACCATCACTCAGGAACAGATCCGCAAGATCGCCGAAACAAAGATGAAAGACCTTAATGCTGCTACCGTTGAAACTGCTATGAGCATGATCGCCGGCACCGCACGCAGCATGGGCGTCGTCGTAGCTGATTGATTGCAAACTGTGGGAGGAAAAATCCGATTTAACCACATGATTGGGAGGAAAAATTAACATGAAACACGGAAAGAAATATAATGAGGGCGCAAAGCTCATCGACAGAGCAAATCTGTATGATACCAACGAAGCCCTCGACCTTGCAGTTAAGACTGCAAGCGCAAAGTTTGACGAAACAGTAGAAGTTCACATCCGTCTGGGCGTTGACTCCCGTCACGCAGACCAGCAGGTTCGTGGCGCCGTTGTTCTTCCTAACGGAACCGGCAAAACCGTAAGAGTTGCTGTTTTCGCAAAGGGTCCCGAAGCTGATGCTGCTGCTGCCGCAGGCGCAGAGATCGTCGGTGCAGAAGACCTCGTTGCTAAGATTCAGGGTGAAGGCTTTATGGATTTCGATGTTGCTATCGCAGCACCCAACATGATGGGTCTCGTTGGCCGTCTCGGTAAAATCCTCGGCCCCCGTGGCTTAATGCCCAGCCCCAAGGCAGGTACCGTTACTCCTGATGTTGCCAAAGCTGTTACAGAAGCTAAGGCAGGTAAGATTGAGTACCGTCTTGACAAAACAAACATCATCCACTGCCCCATCGGCAAGGCATCCTTCGGCACAGAAAAGCTTGCTGAAAACTTCAACACTCTTCTTGATGCTGTTATCAAGGCAAAGCCCGCTGCTTCCAAGGGTCAGTACATCCGCTCCTGCGTAGTGGCTTCTACCATGGGCCCCGGCATCAAAGTCAACCCCAACAAGGTTGGTTCTCAGGGTGCTGAATAAAAAAGTTCTTGACATACAGCTTAATGTATGTTAAGATAACCACGCTGTTCTTTTTGAAGACAGCAGGTGCTTTTCGCATAATGGTTTTTTGACCGCCTGCCGAGAAAGGAAACATACATAATATAAGTATGTTGTGCCCTTTCTGCGGTTATGCGGAAAGGGCTTATTTTTGTTAATTTCCCTATGGAGGTGAAAATAGAAAATGCCCAGTGAGAAAATTTTAGAGCAGAAAAAACAGGTCGTTGCCGAGCTTTCAGAGCTTCTCAAGAACTCCGTTGCCGGTGTTGTTGTTGATTACAAGGGTATCAATGTTGCTGACGATACAGCTCTTCGTAAAGAGCTTCGCGAAGCAGGCATTAAGTATTCAGTAGTTAAAAACACTCTTCTCGGTCTCGCTGCAAAAGAGGTAGGTCTTGATGACCTTTCAAATGTTCTTGAAGGTACAACAGCTATCGCTATCAGCCCTGATGACCATACCGCTGCTGCAAGAATTCTCGGTAAATTTGCTGACACTCATAAGAACTTCTCAATTAAGAGCGGTTACCTTGAGGGCAAAGTAGTTGACCTCGCTACAGTAGAAAGCCTTGCAAAGCTTCCCACCAGAGAGATACTTCTTGCTACTGTCTGCAACGCATTCAACGCTCCCATCGCTTCCTTCGCACGTGCCATTCAGGCTATCGTTGACAAGGGTGGCGTAGAAGCTTGTGATGCTCCCGCCGCTGAAGCTGCCCCTGCTGAAGAGGCTGCTCCCGCAGAAGTCCCCGCAGAATAATTCAAATTAAAAAATAATTCAAATTGGAGGAAACTATAATGGCATCCGAAAAAATCAATGCTATAATCGAAGAAATCAAAGTTCTTACCGTTCTTGAGCTTTCCGAGCTCGTTCACGCTGTTGAAGAAGAATTCGGCGTATCCGCCGCTGCTGCTGTTGCTGTTGCTGCTCCCGCTGATGCAGGCGCTGCTGCTGCAGAAGAAAAGACTGAGTTTGATGTTGTTCTCGCTGAAGTTGGCGCAGAAAAGATCAAGGTCATCAAGGCTGTTCGTGAGATCACCGGTCTCGGCCTTGCAGAAGCAAAGGCTGTTGTTGACGGCGCTCCCAAGACCATCAAGGAAGCTGTTTCCAAGGAAGACGCTGACGCTATGAAGGCAAAGCTTGAAGAAGTTGGCGCAAAGGTTGAACTTAAATAAGTTTGATTGCATGATTAAACCGCTCGGTCAAAAGACCGGGCGGCTTTTTCGTTATTTTCATGCTTCTGTTTTGTTATATGACGGATAAAGGGATTTTTGATATATCTGTTATCAACACCTCATCCGTCACGGCATACGCCGTGACTCCTTCTCCTCGAGGAGAAGGAAGATACTGCTGCCGCCTATTTACCTACACAAAATCTTGAGAAAACCTCATCAACTACGGCGGCTGTGGCCTTTTCTCCCGTCAGCTCAAGCAAGGCGTCAACGGCACAATCCGCACACACATTGACCGCATCAAGAGTGACACCCAAATCAAGAGCGGAGATACATTCGCCGAGATAATCTGCCGCTTTAACACAGCAGGCTCTCTGTCTTTCTCCCGTCAGGCAAGCGGCTGCCGGGTCAAAAATCTCTGTCATAAGCACCTGAGAAACTGCTTTTTCAAGCTCTGCGGCACCGTCACCTTTAAGGGCGGATATTTCTACCGTTTTGTCAAAATTCGCCTCAATAATGCTTCTGTCCGCTTCTTTGGGAAGGTCTGATTTATTAAGCAGAGCAATTCTCTTTTTGTCGGAGCAGGCTTTGATTATATCCTCGTCGTCTTTATTGAGCGGTGTGCTTCCGTCAAAAACAGCCAGCACAAGCTCGGCTCTTTCAAGTCTTTTCCGGGCAAGGCCGACGCCCAGATTTTCAACAATATTTTCCGTATCGTGTATGCCTGCCGTGTCGGCAATCCTCAGCACAATATCGCCGAGAACGACCTTTTCCTCCACCACATCACGGGTGGTTCCGGCAATATCCGTCACAATGGAACGCTCATAGCCGGAGAGCATATTCATAACCGTGGATTTTCCCACATTCGGTCTGCCGACGATAACGGTGTCAACACCGTCGGTTACGGCTCTGCCGCAGTCATATCTTCTGATTATTTCTTCAAGCTCCGTTCTGGTGTCGGCAAAAATCTGCCTCATCTCGTCGGTGCCTGTTTCTTCAATATCCTCGTCGGGATAATCCACCCAGGCGGCAAGGGATGCACAAACGCCCACAATGGCGTCACAGCATTCCTTTATTTTTTTGCTCAGATTACCTTCAAGGGTATTCAGCGCCGCTGCCGCGGCTTGCTTGCCGGAAGCACTTATGAGAGCCATAACGCTTTCACTGCCCGCAAGGTCCATTTTTCCGTTGAGAAAAGCCCTTTTGGTAAATTCACCGGAGCCTGCCGGCTCCGCACCCGCCGCAATAACAGCCCTTAATATCTGCTTTGTAATGTAAAGACCGCCGTGACAGTTAATTTCCGCGGTGTTTTCCCCGGTATAACTGTGAGGTGCCCGAAAAACAAGACAAACCGCCTCATCTATTTTATTCTCTCCGTCATAGACCGAGCCGAAATAAGCGCGGTAGCCTTTGCTTTCGGTAAGCTTTTCGCCGCTTATCGGCACAAAAACCTTTTCCGCAACGGCAAGAGCATCATCGCCGGATATTCTTATTATACCTATGCCGCCGGGCGCATTAGGCGTTGAAACGGCGGCAATTACAGAATTATTCATAATTATTTCCTATTCACAAACAAGCTTTACCTTCTGACCCGTGAGCCTTTTCGCAATTCTCATAAAGGCCTGGGATGAAGGAGAAAATTCGCCGGGCTCCGTTCCCGTGACAGATGAAAAAGCAAGCTTTCTGTCCATGGGAATAACTCCCGCAAGGGGAACGCAGGTTTCGTCCATACATTCATCTATATTGAGAAGACGGCCCTTTGATACCGGCTTCATCTCAAACATATTCACGATAAGCTTTGTGTCGGTGATGCCGAGAGCGCAAAGCTCCGAGTTTGCTCTGCCGCAGCTTCTGACACAAACACAGTCGGGCGTTGTAACCACAAGAGCTTTGTCGGCACAGCCCGCCGCAATACGGAAGCCCGTATCAATTCCGGCAGGAGCATCAATAAACACAAAATCATAATTATCAAAAATCGGTGTCAGGGCATTTTTCAGTCCCTCTGCGGTAAATGCTTCATCGTAAGCACGGGGAGCGGCTATAAAATCCACATCACCCTCAACCACCGCTTTTTGAGCTTCACAGCGGCCGAGAACAACATCGCCCCAGTCAAAAACAACCTTTTCACCGCAGCCGAGAAGCAAATCAAGCGACCGCAGACCGATATCTCCGTCAACGGCAAGAACTTTTTTGCCAAGCAGCGCAAGGGCTCTTGAAGCTCCGGCAACGAAGGTGGATTTTCCCACTCCGCCTTTACCCGAAGCGATTACATAAATCTCTGCCATGGTGCCTCCTTTTTATTTATCAGGGAATCATCTGATTTTCCGGCTGAACATTATCGGTTGTGTCGCTGAGACCGCAGTAATACTCAACACAAGCGGCAATGACAGGTGAAAGATACGCACCGGAAACAAGACCTTCGCCTACGGCGGCAATGGCGATTTCCGGGTCATCATAGGGAGCAAAAGCAATAAGGAAACCGTTGTTGACCTTGAAGGAATAGCCTGCGTCGGAAATACGGTATTCCTGGCTTGTACCTGTTTTACAGGCAACCTCAACGGGAAGGTGTGTGAAATACTTGGCGCAGTAACCGGTAACACCAACCTCACGCATTCCGCGTTTGACTATATCAAGAGTTTCTTCCGATATACCTGTTTCACAGACAACCTGAGCATTGTTTTCCATAATCGTCTGGCTGTAATCGGAGCTTTTTACACTGCTGATGAAATGAGTTCTGTATCTCGTTCCGCCGTTGGCAATGGTGCAGACATAATTGGCAAGCTGAATGGGGGTCCAAAGATTACCTGCCTGACCGATAGCCGACTGAACGGTAAATCCGGCAAGCCATTCCTGGTTTACGGATGCACGGTATTCGGGGCTGTCAAGCACGCCGACAGCTTCGTTAAGCTCACAGCCTGTTTTTGCGCCGAGGCCGAGCAGAGTACGGTATTCATTCATCTTTTCGATACCGACCATTCTGCCAAGCTCCATAAAGAAGGTGTTGCAGGATTCGTCTATGGCTTCAACAACATTTACATAATAGTTTTCGTGAGCCTGCTCACATTTGAATTCCTGACCGAGGAAATTATATTTACCGCTGCAGGGAATAGTATAATTTTCATCAATTATGCCTTCCTCAAGGCCTGCTATGGCAACAGAGGGCTTTGCGGTCGAACCGCAGGCATAAGTTGACATCAGGGCTCTGTTCCAAAGAGGTGAGCCCAGTGCCTTATTAAGCTCTGCCGCCTTTTCGGAATAGGTTGAAATATCATAAGTGGGGTATGAAGCACAGGCAAGAACGGAAGCGTCCTTACAGCTCAGCACAACAACGGCACCGGCTGAAGCAACCTTGTTTCCGAAGCTGCCTTCATACTGTGCAAGGGAATCTCTGAGGGCATCCTGAGCCACCTTCTGCATACCTGCCTGAATAGTCAGCACAACGGTATTGCCCTGCTCCGGCTCCTTGGTGATTTCGGTCGTTCTTTCACCGTCGGCATCCGTATATATGGTTTTTTCTCCGTCGGTACCCTTAAGATATTCTTCCATGGCGAGCTCTATTCCGCTCTTGCCTATGGTGTCGCTCATCTTATAACCGAGTGCCTTCTTTTCCGCATATTCCTCTGCAAAAATGGAACCGACCATACCGAGAATATGAGGCGCAAGATTACCGTCGGCATAAGTACGCACGGGAATAATATCAACATCAACACCCTGGTAAAGATAGCTGTTTTCTTTGATAAGAGAAATCATTTCATCAGGCACGTTTTTTGCAAAGGTATAGGGCGCACTGATGCTGAAATACTCTCTTTTCATTTCGTAGCAGACGGAAGCTATCTTTCGGGCATCCTCTTTATTGAAGCTCTGAAGCTCAAACATTTCCACAAGAGCGTCGTAGCAGTTCTGAGCCGTAGCATAATCATTGAGGTTGAGCATTTCCCTGCTCTTAAGCTCTTTAATTGGAATTTCGCTGTCTTTTTTGAAAATTATATTGCCCTTTGCGTTAAAGGTAAGGGGAAGATTATCAATCCATTCAAGCCCGTTTGACTCAAACAAACGGATAAGACTGATAATGATTTCATTTCTTTCAAGCTGTTCTTTCGGGAAATATGCCGCATCAAAAATAACCGCATAAACCTGGTCATTGAAAACAAGCTTGTTGCCGTTACAGTCAACGATTTCTCCTCTTGTTGCGGTTATGGGTGCGGTTCTTGACGAAACCGCGGAAACGGTAGCGGCATATTCGTCACCGTCAATAAGCTGAATTTTTACAAGGTCCGCCACAAGGACGGAAAACAAAAACAGAACTATGCAGACTATGGCAATTCGTCTGCTTCCGTTGAGTTTGCTGTGCAAAGTCTGCACCTCCGTTTCAGGCGTATTGCTCCGTTCTGTAACGCTTTTCTATGGCTCTTACAATAAAGAAAACCAAAGGCGAAAGAACGAGAGTATAGATAACGGCGGGAATATAATATCTCATAAGCATTACCGCCGCTTTGTCGAGATTGAATATAACATAGTGATACAGCCAGTAGCCAAGACAATAAATAAGGGTAAAGCCTCCGCTGAGAATGGCGTGGGTCACAAAATTACTTCTCATAATGGTGTTAATCAGCGTTCCGCAGGCGAAGCCCACCACAACAAGATAAATGGCATTGAAATTATTGCCGGCGGCAAAAATATCCCAGAGAGCCCCTGCAAAAAGGCCGTAGAATATACCTGCAATATCTCTTTCATACATGGCAATAGCGGTCACAAAGGGTATGAGAAGCAGAGCCCTCACTCCGAACACCTGCGGAAACATTCCCTTCGTGTTCTGAAGCACGGAGGCAATAAGCACCGCGGCGGCGAGCCAAGCCCTGCGAATATATATCCTCTTTTGCTGTGTTTTTAATGTCATATCTTAATTTGCCTGACCGTTAAAGTCCGTAATGATGAAAACATCCGTAAGCTGTGAAAAATCTACATAAGGTTTGACTATGGCGCTGGCGGAAATATCAATGGTAGCGTCAACAATATCATCAACCGTACCCACCATGAGGTCACGGGGATAAATTCCGCCCACACCTGCGGTGCAGATCATACCGCCTGCCGTTATGGCTGTTGATGCCGAAAGCCCGGGCATACGGCAAAGGCCGTCTTGGGTAAGGTCAACAGTTGAGGTGAGATAGCCGACCTCTCTTGTGCGCGTTTCATAAACGCTGACATTGACCGCCGGGTTAAGCAGAGTGTTTACCGTACACTGTGTCGGGGTTACGCTTGCCACTACACCCACAAGATATTTACCGTAAATAACAGGGTCATTTACGGAAACGCCTCCGACAGTACCCTTGTTGAGAATAAGGGTTCCGAAATGGTCCGCCGCATCTCTGCCGATAATGGCAGCTTCGGCAAAGGTATAATCGCTGTGTTCCTCTTTAAGCTCAAGGAATTCCTGATAAAATTCGTTTTTATGGGCAAGCTGTTCATAATCAACAAGCTGTTCACGAAGCTTATCGACCTCGGCCTGAAGCTCTGTCGCCCTGCGCTTATAATATGACGACGACCTGAAGGACACCGGAATTCCCTTGATGTCGGAAACAACGGAGCCCGCAAGTCTTGAAGCAGGTCCGAAAACCGTACTTGTCACTTTTGTAAGAGGTGATGATCCGCTTCTCGAAGCAACAGATATTAAGCTTCCCGCCAAAAGAGCGGCAAGCACTATCGCAAATATTTTGAAACCTGCGCTTTTCACGAAACGAAACATTTGGTTACACCTCAGATATATTTTTTGTCATTATTTTCCATTCCCGTACCGCTCAGACAAATTCCGGTACCTGCGGCAACGCAGTCAAGGGGATCGGCGGCAACATTGACGGGGATTTTCGTTTCCTCGGCAATGAGCTTGTCAAGGCCTTTGAGGAGAGCTCCTCCGCCCGTAAGCATTATGCCTCTGTCGATTATATCGGCAGCAAGCTCGGGAGGAATTTTTTCAAGAGCGGCTTTTACCGTATCAACAATCCGTGTGACGGGCTCTGCAAGAGCCTCGCGGATTTCTTCGCTGGTAATATCCACATTCTTGGGCAGACCGTCAAGAATATTTCTGCCCTTTATATTCATGGTTCCTTCGCCGTCATAAGGGTAAGCGGAACCGATTTTTATTTTAATATCCTCTGCGGTTCTTTCACCGACAAGAATATTGTATTTTTTCTTGATGTAGGAAATTATGGCCTCGTCAAGGTCGTCACCGGCAATTCTGATTGAATTTGATGTTACGATACCTCCGAGAGAGATAACGGCAACCTCCGAAGTACCTCCGCCGATATCAACGACCATACTGCCTGTTGCTTCGCTGACGGGAAGCCCTGCGCCGATAGCCGCAGCCATAGGCTCCTCAATAATGCTCACAAGACTTGCGCCTGCGCTTTTTGCGGCATCATGAACAGCTCTTTCCTCAACCTCGGTAACACCGGAGGGAATGCAGATAAGCACTCTGATTTTGGAAAGCGGATTCTTTTTGATAACCTTTTTAATAAAAGCTTCAATCATTTCTGCCGTTATTTCAAAGTCGGCAATAACGCCGTCTTTAAGAGGCTTGACCGCAACTATTGAGCCGGGGGTTCTGCCTATCATTTCCTTTGCTTCCGTACCTACGGCAACAACCTTGGGCGGATTTGTTTTCTGGTCAACCGCCACAACGGAAGGCTCTCTTATGACTATGCCTCTGCCTTTTACGAAAACAAGCGTATTGGCAGTGCCTAAATCTATGCCTATATCCTGAGTAAAAATCATTACGGGCGTCTCCTTTTATTTGTACTGAACCGAATTGAGTATCTCGGAGATTTCATCGAAATCCTCGGACAGATTGCGGTTTGCGGTTATCATAAAGGTATAAATACCCTCTTCTCTCTCAAGGAAAGCATAGCCGAGATAGAAAGGATTACCGTTTTTGGAAACGGGAATGTATGAGGCATAAAACGGTGCGCTGTCATTGTCGCCGATTTTAATTCCCTTTTCTTCAATAACAACATTTTCAAAGTTGTCCTCTGTGGCGTTTATCATCGTTCTTGCATTGGAAATTTTATCGTCAAGCTTTCCGTCTTTGCTGAACATGATCTTTATCTGATCTTCATTGCTTGACTTTTTGATGATAAGGTCATCATAGCTGTAAAAATTCTCCCAGCCGTTGGGGATTTTAATATAATAATTCTGGAATTCAATGGTATCGCCGATAACAAGGGCATGGTCGATTTCCGAAGCCTGAGTAAGGGTTTCGCCCTTATCATCCTTGACAACCTTTCCGTCTTCGTCGGTCACAAGAAGAATAAGGTCACCGTTTTCGTTTCTTGAAATATCTCCGTCGGCGTTGGTGGCTACGGGATATTCGTCACCGTTAAGGTCATTCAGAACCTGACCGTCATTGAATTTATGTGAGCAGGAGGCAAAGGTTGCCGCCACAAACAAAAGCGCAAAGGTAAGTGCTATATATCTTTTCATGTTTTTTCTCCTTTTTATCAGCCGTTAAGAGCCTTGAAAGCCTTTTTATTGGAGGCATAAAGGGTCTTGTAAACTTCATAATTCCTGTCATAAACAGCTTTATCCTTGCCGTTGGGCTTGAAGGTCTTTTTAACGGGAATAAGCTTGCCCGCCTCATCAACCTCTTTGATAAGGCCGAGACCGACAGCCATAAGAACAGCCGCACCGACAGAACCGACATTCTGAGGCTCGTCAACGGTTTCAATGACCTTGCCCGTAATATCCGCAAGAATCTGGCAGGTTACATCGCTGAGAGCTCCGCCGCCGACAAAGCGGACAACATCGGAGGTCTTGACTTTCTTGTCCTGAGTTTCAAGGAACCAGCGAAGATGATAGCATACACCCTCAATAACGGAACGGATAAGCTCGGTTTTTCCTGTTTCAAGGCTGATGTTGAAGAACATTCCTCTTGAATTGGGGTCCTCAAACGGGCATCTGTTGCCGTGAAGCCAGGGAGTGAATACCACTCCGCCGCAGCCGGCGGGAGTTTCGCTGATTACCTTTGAAAGATAATCGTAAAGGGAAGTGTAAACCGATTCTTTTGACTCGGCTACATGAGTTTTTTCAAGATAAATGCCGATTTCGTCAAGGGCAAGGTGATCCTTGACCCATTCAAGGCACTTGCCTGCGGTTTCAAGCTCTGCAAAATAGTTGTAGCAGCCCTTCTGAGCGCCTACGATAGCGGCAATCATGGCAGAGGTATCAACAATGCTCTTGTCAACAACGGTTGATGCCCATCCGGATGTGCCCTGATAAATGTGGGTGTCACCCATTTTAACACTGCCTGCACCTACACCGATAAGTGAAGCATCTCCGCCGCCGCCGAAAACAGCCGTACCCTCGCACAGACCAAGCTCTGCCGCCGCCTTTGCGGTAAGACCGCCGACTTTATCTGTACAGTCGATTATATCGGCAAGGTGAGCGGGGTTGACTTCAAGTATCTTGCAGATTTTCGGGCTCCAGCACTGCTTTTTAATGTCATAAAGCAGAGTTCCGAAAGCGGAATCCTTTGTCATTATGAATTTGTCGGTCATGCGGCTGATAAGGTATTCCTTGACATCAAGCCACTTGTAAACCTTTGCAAAAGCCTCGGGGTCATTATCCTTAAGCCAATGATACTTATAAACGGGGTCCTTAACACTGCAGGAAACGGCACCCGTGGCAATAAGGGAAGGAATAAGCTTGAAAATATTGGCACCGGCAATCTGAGGGCCGTAAGCCATAAGTCTTTTTATCTGCTCCTTGGCACGCTGGTCCATATAACTGAATGCTCTGTGAACGGGCTTGCCCTCTTTGTCAACAAGCACAAGGCCCTGCATCTGTGAGCAGAATGAAATACCCTCAATCTGTTCGGGCTTGATGTCGCACTTTGCAAAAATCTTTGCTGTGGTGCTGCACATTGCCTGCCACCATTCATCGGGGTCCTGCTCTGCTCCGCCGTCGGGAAGAATATAAAGCTGATAACCCTCCATCGCCGCGCTGATAAGTTTGATTTCATTTTCCATTTCAAAAAGACAGGTCTTAACGCCGGTGGTTCCGATATCATAAGCGATTACATATTTTTTCATGTTTTTTCTCTCCTTTTTATTCAACCTCGGGTATTTTACAGACATCTATCCATTTCTTTGCCGCAGAAAAGCAGAAAAGCTCTTCGCAGGAAAGCTCTATGGCACTGCTCGGGCTGCCTACCGCAGGGTAAACCGTTTCAAAACGCTTTACGGACTCGTCAATGAAAACCTCGACCCCCGGATTTAATGCAAAGGGACAAACACCGCCAACCGGGTGACCGGTCAGCTCCGGAACTTCTTCAAAAGAAAGCATTTTTGCCTTGAAGCCGAATTCATCCTTGAATTTACGGTTGTCTACCTTGGCATCACCTGCCGCAACAATGAGGAATGCGTTCCCCTCGGGTGCTTTGAACGAAAGTGTTTTGGCAATTCTGGCGGGAATAACACCTACGGCCTGCGCCGCCAGCTCCACGGTTGCGGAGGACACGGTAAACTCCATCATTCTGTCCTGAACACCGAACTGACTCAGGTATTCCCTGACCGTTTCAACAGACATAATAATCAATCCTTTATAAATTAGTCCCATTCGCCTATTTATATATTATATATTATATAAGGTTTTCCGTAAAATACAAGTACCTTGAAAAATTTTACATATATTATTCATATTGTTCTTTTTTCGGATTTTGATCAGTAATTATATATGCTGAACGAATTTTTAATTTTTTCTGTCAGTCACACCGCATTTTATTGTGATTTTGCATCAAATTAGTACACTTTTTAGATTTTGTCTGTTGAATTTTACCACAAACAGCGTATAATGAAATTGATGAATAAATCATCAATATCTGAAAAAGGAGAGATATCCATGAAAAAAATTATCAGCATTTTTCTTGCGGCGCTTCTGATTGCCGGTGCTTTATCCGCGATTTCGTTCGCCGAAGATACAAAAACATATACACAAACCTTTATTGAAGATGTAACAGACGGCTTTTCCGTTGAGGTCGGCGGCCCCATAAACGGAAAAATAGCCGTCAAGGGTCAGGACGCCGCCTTTGAGCTGCCCATTCTCGGGCTGAAAGCAAAAGCAATCATGAAGGACGGCAAAACCACGGCATATATTTCCCCGTTCTTCAAAGCAGATGTAACCGAGCTCATAAGCTCACTCATCGGTGACATAAACATAGGCGAAATCGTCGGTTCATTTGAAATACCCGAGGAAATAAATCAGATTTTCGAATACACCAAGGTATCCGTTGAAAAGAACGGCGATACAATAACCGAAACATTTACTCCCGATGCGGAAAAATTCATTGATGAGCTTAAAGCGGCTGTTGCCGGAAAAATTGAAGACCCCGAGCTGAAAGAAACCGTTCTTGCTTATTCGGCAGAAGATTTTATTAACTTTGTCAAAGCTCTTCCCGACGGTGAAGACAACGGCAAGGCAGAATACGAAAATCTTATGAAATGCGGAGCAAAAGTCATTTTCAAGGACGGCGGCAAAACCGTGACTTATTTTGAATTTACCGTTCCTTCCGAGGATTTCAAGACAGTAAATACCTTCGGTATGGAGGAAATCGAGCTCTCCGGTTTTGAAATTAAATCCGTTTCCGTAAATGTTGACGACAGCCTTTTCAAGGCAACCGGAATTTTCAACATCACCTGGCTTGTTAAGCTGCTGGCAAACTATATTCTCAATTCTCTCGGTTGATTACATATAAACTGATTAACTGAGCAAAGGACTGCCGCTTTCGGTGCAGAACAAAAAAGTAAAATAACATAATCAAAAAATATTCCGCAGAACAAAATTCCGGGATTTCAGATATTTCTGAAATCCCGGATTTGTTTTTACTTTTTTATTAAGATATTTATTTCTTCATTCGGTGCATAATCCATGGCTTTTTTCGCCATATTCAAATCTTCTGTTGTAGGATTATCTGCTAATATATTTTTTATCAGCTCATAATTCTCGGTTATTGCGTAAGTTTTATAAAAATTCTCTATTTTTTCAGATTCAATAATATAGTACAGGGCATCTTTATAATTCATTTCCGCGAGAGCAAAAACCATTGTTTCAAATTTTTCAAAATCCGGATCATCTTTTTTGTTCTCAGAGTTTTCTATAATATCAATGCAGAATTTAACCCAATCGTCTTTTTCCTCTTTATTTTTAATTTTATCAAAATCAGCTGTAATCACCTTTATTGCCGCAAGACCTTTTTTGTTGTTGATTTCATCTTCAGCTAATGATTTTGCTATATTGCTTGCATATTCGCTGTCAATTGTATTTATTTTTTTCAAGACCTGCATAGCAACAGAATCATTTTCTTTATCAATCAAGGGTTCAATCTTTAATGCCACACCCATATTTTCCGGCAAAATCCAAATAATATTTTCCCTGATTATATCAGCTTCATCTTCATTCAAAAGAATTGATATCAGTTTATCAACTTCGTCAGTTGTCAGGTTGTTGCCGTTATGGTCAATGATTTGAATACATATCGCCCTTAAATAATTGCTGTTATTTTCATCGGAAATAATGTTGACAAGTTCGTTTGAAGATAATTTTTTTGCTTTTTCTGCCAATATATTTTCGTGATATAAAAGTTCAGAATAATCTACTTCGTTTTCGTCTATTCCGTTTATCTCTTCAGATATTTCATCAAAAGACATTGATTTCAATTCTTTTAATATTTTGTCTTCGCTCATTTTACTGTATTTTGAAGCAATATCAAAATATTGACTATCAGCAAAACACAAAGCAGATGTCAATAATAGCAATATCAAAATTGCGGCAATAAGAATAATCTTTACGGTTTTTCTTTTAATGACAGTATTACTTTTCTTTTCAATCTTTGATAAAAATTTTATCATACTTTTCTTATCTGCTTCATTAAGATAAATATTCGGCAAGGCATCAAGTCTTTCTATATATTCTCTGTCAATTCGTTCCTTAACTTCAAAACAGGCTGATTTCAGTATTTCAGTATCAGTCATATATTTACTCCTGACCGAGGGCATCAACAATCATTCTGCGTCCTCTTAATAGCCTTTGCTTTACAGTATTTACAGGAACACCGAGTATTTCCGATATTTCATTTATTGTATATTCTTCGGCATACTTCATTATGAGCGGTTCTCTGTAAATATCTTTTAAATCATAAATCGTTTCAACAAGTCTTTTGTAATCTGCTTTATACAAGAAAAAATCATCTGATTGCTTTAAATCATTTTCCGAAATAGTCTCAAAAGAAATACTCTTATTGTTCTTATTGTTGTTGATTTTTATTGCACATCTTTTACAAATTGTTGCTATATATGACTTTTGTTTATTCTCCGACTCAACTGCTTTAAAATTATCAAAGGATTTGATCAACTCAAAAAATGTATCCTGTACACAGTCCAAAACAAACGATTTATCATCAAGCTTATCCGTTGCTGTCTTCAAAAGATATTGCTCATATTTATAATATATTTCCGCAAATATTTTTCTTTCCTCTTCTGTTTCCAATGATTGCAATAATAAAACAAGCATATAACTATTCCATCCGATTATTGTTTTGAACGATATAACAATTCTTACAGGAAGTGGCATATCACAGCCCCTCTGAATATACAGTGTGCATTTTTTCACAAAAGGTTACAAGAAATCTTGAACAATATCATAAAACAAGGAGCCGTCTCCCGTCATCCCGGAATAATACAAATTTATGATGCCGGTTTTAACTTTTTCATTACAGTGATACTTTTTATATTCTTTTGCAGAGCGCTGAATGTGACTGCCCCTTTATCAATAGAAGCTGTACAATCCGCCTCTGCTGATTTCGCTGATTTCACCGCTGTCATTAAGGGAAACTGAAACATAGAAGCAATCATCTATTTCCGTCATTTTTATCATTTCCTCGAAGCCTTCACAATCATCCGCTATCGGAACGGTCAATTTTCCCGTTCTCAGGGTAATGGCATCGCTCTCATTTCCCTGGGAATTTTCGTCTGTAAGTCCGTATTTACCGGCAAAATAATCTCTTGTTTCCATATCCTCAAAGGTGAGAACAAAATCTGCCGTAAGATACCATTTTCCGTCCGGGGAATCAAGATAAGAGAAACGGTTGCAGCCTGCCACGAACTCGGGCTTGACGGTTATTTTTTCATCCGTCAGCACTTTTATATCATCCTGAGGCTCTTGCGTGACCCTGTCATACAAAATATTTCCGTCGATTTTGTATTCGCCGCCATTTTCATTATCCTCAAACCAATAAACATACTGCTTATAACCGTCGTCGGTAAAACAGGTTGCGGCTTCAACAAACCATTCGTCTTCATTGCGGCCGTATTGAATGTTCTCACCGAGAAGATAATCCGATTTCAGGCGAGACGACACTGTAATACTTTCTGCCCCGTATTCGGCAGAATCATTGACGGAACCGAACCAAACTTTATACTCATCCGTTGATGCCACGACCTCATTCATTTCTTCGTAATAATCAACCTTAAGCTCTTTCCCCGAAGCGGATTCCGTAAAATATGAAAAGCCCTTTTCGCCGAAACCTTCATGCTCAATATATACTGTTTCGCCGTCGGAATTTTTATAATATATCTCGGCGGTTGAGTTTTCTTTATCCTCTGTTTTTTCCGGGGTAAGACCTTCCGTATTCATTTTATGATGCATATCAATCTTTGAAACATCCTTCAATATTTCATCAAGGGACATGGCATCGGCAAATTTTGCCGAAAGCTCCTCATTAAGTTCAACCTTTGCTTTTTCCGGGCCTGAGCAGGAAGCAAAAAGGAATATGCTTGCAATAACAAGTAAAACCGAAACAAGTTTTTTCATCTGTAATTTCCTCCGTAACCGAACGATATTTTTATTGAATTATATATTTTTTCGCTCATTTTTTCAACTTTTCCGTATAAATGATTTATTAAATTTTTATGATTGTGAGTTTTCGGAGCGTCACGGGCTGACCGCTATTGCATATTTACGGGTTTTGTGCTATGGTTTAGAATATAGCTGACAAAAACGGAGGAATACGGAAATGAAAGAAATAAATATCAGAGATATTAAAATCAGCGCAGCACAGCTTATAAACGACGGCTGGGGACTTGTTACCGCAGGCGATAAGGAAAAATTCAACACCATGACCGTAAGCTGGGGCGCAATGGGTGAAATGTGGAGCAAGGATGCTGTTTTTATTTTCATAAGACCCAACAGATACACCTATGAATTTCTTGAAAAAGGTGAACTTTTCACACTCTCTTTTTACGGTGAGGAATACCGCAGCGCTCTTGCGCTTTGCGGCAGAAAAAGCGGCAGGGATATTGACAAGGCCGCCGAAACGGGTCTCACCCCCGTTTTTACCGACGGTACGGTAACCTTTGCTCAGGCAAAATACACGATTGTCTGCCGCATTATGGCATCACAGTTTATTGACCCCAAAGGCTTTAAGGATGAAACCATTGACTCAAATTACAACGGAACCGATTACCATAAAATGTATATCGGCGAAATTCTGAAGGTGTACGAAAATTGACAGACGAAGAAAAAATTCTTCTTTCTTTTCTTGAAGAAAAAGCCTTTCTCTGCGCCGACCGTCAGATGATGACACGAGGCAATTTTCTTGATATGCATTCCCGCTCTCTGGCGGCGTCCCTGCGCCTGCCCGAGGGCGTTAAACGCATTTTTTACGGCGTTTTTCCCTCTGCGGAAAGAACGGTTCCCTTGTTTCTGCCCGATTATATTCCCGCAGAAAGTGAAGACGAGCTGACCGCATATTTCACCGAAAATGAAGACGAATGCCCTCTTTCCGTGCTTGAGATAACAAAAGACAGATTTTCAAAGCCCCTTTCCCACCGTGACTACCTGGGTGCTCTTATGGGCCTTGGTATAAACAGAGATGTGACCGGAGATATAAAAGTAACCGAAAACGGATGTTATATTGCCGTTCTCGGAAACATGGCAGAATATATAGCACAAAACATGGATAAAGCCGGCAGAGGCAGCCTTAAAATAAAAATCATCTCCCCTGCCGATATTCCGGAAACCGAAAATGATGCAGGAGAGGAAATATCCTTCACCGTTTCCACCGCAAGGCTTGACAGTGTTGTAAAAAACGGCTTCGGCATATCAAGAGAAAACGCCTGCGAAGCGATTGAGCACGGCCTTGTTTTTATCAATGACCTTGAATGCTTCAAGCCGGACAAGCGGGTAAACGAGGGCGACAAAATCACCCTGCGGCATAAGGGCAGGGTGATTATAACGGACTGTTCTTCAAAAAGCAAAAAGGGAAGAATAATCGTAAAAGCAAAAGCCGGATTTTCAAAATAAAAATTTATTCTTCGCTCTTGATTTTTACCTTTTTCCAGTGATTTGTGAAGTAGAATATCAGCATGACCGCCATTCTCACAAACTGATCTGCATCAAGGCACCAACGGTAAGCGTAAACGCCTTTGCCCAGAACGGAAATCAGCAGATAACCCAGAGCCACACGGAAAATCCAAAGGCTTATAAATGAAGCAATAAGCGGTGCAACCGAGTCTCCGGCGCCTCTGAGCGCACCGGAAACGGTTTTGTGTGTATTGATGCACGGCAAACCGAGGCTTGCGATAAACAGCAGCTTTATAATATCGGGATAAAGACTTGCGTCATTCGTAAACAGGCGGCAGATAAATCTGCCTCCGAGGCACATAATCAGAATTTCGACACCCGCAAAGCCAAGCGCCCAGTATTCCGTCAGGCGTAAATATGCTCTGCCCTTGTTTTCTTTTCTTTCTCCGAGAGATTTTCCGAAAAGGGCCGTTGATGCCGTACAGCAGGCGTCACCCGTTGACCATGCGAAGCTTTCAAAATTCGAAACCACCTGCAGGGAGGCTATCTGTGGCGTGGGCAGAACGGAAATTATCTTTGCCGTCAGGGTTGCACCCGACTGAAGAATAAGCTGCTCCCCTGCCGAGGTAAGACCGATTTTTATCATTCTGTGCTTAACGGAATCACTCAATTTCAGCGAAATTTTACCCTTTTTCGGTCTGAAACCGTCTTTTCCGAAAATGAAAACAACGAAAGCAATAACAAAAATAATAACCTTCGAAATTACGGTTGCAACAGCGGCACCCTTTGCATACATGGGCTCAATACCCAATTTGCCGTAAATGAGAATATAATTTAATATCACATTCGTTCCGTTGCCGATGATATTATACATCAGCGGCATTTTTGTTTTTCCCACACCTCTGAAAACCGCGGTGATACAGATTGACAAAATCTGAAAAATGAAGCCCACGGAATTTATACGGTAATAGTCAACGGCTGTCGGCAGTATTTCCCTGTTGCTGCACACAAAGCTCATTATTTCAGGTGCAAAGGAATGAGTGAAAAGCGAAAGAACCGCACCGATAAACACGGCAAGCATAAATGACTGATGCGCCGTTTCGTAAATTTTATCCTCTTCCTTTGTTCCGAAATGCCATGCCACAGTGGCGGTGGTGCCGATAAAAAAAGCGTTTGCCACACATATAATAAGATTTATGGGTGACTGAGTTATTGAAAGAGCGGCCACAGCAACGGTGGAGCCGGGCATCTGACCGACCATAACGCTGTCAACAAGTGAAAAAAGCTGACCGAAAGCCACATCAATTACAGAGGGCAGCAGAATCGTATAAAACAATTTCTTGTCTGTTTTGTTCACTTGTTTCACCCCTTTTTATTCATAAATCTTTACCCGAATGTTAAAATTGAATTCACACCGAATTAACAAATTAAGGTTAATATATAGCTGTACGGAGCGGGAGCCGCAACCCGACCCCGTACAGCAATACCCCTCCTCAATTCAACCCCCATAGTCAACATCCCGCTCTCCTGAACGGGATGTTGACTTATTTTTATGAGAAAGATTATCTTATAGTTTAATTACGGGGAAGTCAAATGTCAACCGTCAAAACAGCGAAAACTTAAATCTCTTTTCTTGTAAATTCTGCTTTTTTGTGTTAATATGAATTTATATATATGCACGAAAAGGAGGATTTTGTGATGAATGAGCTCAAATACTGGGAAAATCCTTACATTATCAAAGAAAATAAAGAGGACGGCCACAATAATGCCCTGCCCCGCAAAAATGCGAAGGATGCACTGAGCGGCGCTCCCGCCCCCGATTTTCTTTCTCTCAACGGAGTCTGGAAATTCTATTGGCAGACGGGCGTTGACAATCTGAGAACGGATTATTATGCCGAGGGCTATGATGACTCCGGCTGGGATGATATTGAGGTTCCCTCCCTCTGGCAAATGAAGGGCTACGGCAAGCCGATTTATCTCTGTGCTTTTTATCCCAAAGCAATTTCAACGATTAAAAGCGAAATCCCCCGCATTCGTCACGACCTTAACGAAATCGGTATCTACCGCCGCAGCTTTACTTTACCCGAAAGCTTTGAAGGCAAAGAAATTTTTATAAATTTCGGTGCAGTAAAAGCCGGATTTTTCCTTTACATAAACGGCAGACGCGTGGGCTATTCCCAGGGTTCCATGACCCCTGCCGAGTTTGATGTTACAAATTATGTCATTCCCGGTGTCAATCAGCTCACCGTTGAGGTTTACCGTTACACCGACGGCACCTACCTTGAAGACCAGGATATGTGGTTCCTCAGCGGAATTTACAGGGATGTTTATCTTTATGCCGAGGAAAAGCTCTGCGTGCGCGATTTCTTTGCGGATGCACGCCTTACCAACGACTATAAAGACGGAAAGCTCGACCTTGAGGTCACTCTCTGCAACTACGGCGACGAAAAGAAATATACCATTGAAACCGCTCTTGTTGACGGTGATGAGGTAAAGAAAATCGAGTCCCGCTCTCTTACCGCAAAAAGAGGAAAAACCGTACTTGATTTTGAATATATACAAGAAAATGTAAGGGCATGGAGTGCCGAAGACCCTCAGCTTTATCAGCTTCTCATCACTCTGCGCTCAGGTAGAAAAATCCTTTCCGTAAAATCGGTTAAAATCGGCTTCAAATCCGTTGAAATCAAAGGAAATGTGCTTTATGTCAACGGTAAACGGGTTATCATCAAGGGCGTAAACCGTCATGATTTTGACCCCGATAACGGCTGGGCTGTTCCCGTTGAAAGATATGCTCAGGACCTTCATCTTATGAAGCGTGCCAACATAAATGCCATACGCACAAGCCACTACCCCAACAAAGAAATTCTTTACAATATGTGTGACGAGCTGGGCTTCTATGTTATGGATGAAGCTGATATTGAAACCCACGGTGTACGCCGCAAAAACTGCCCCGGCGACAATCCGGAGTTTAAGGAAGCTGTCTGCGACAGAGCCGAAAGAATGGTTCTGCGTGACAGAAGTCACCCCTGCGTCTGCTTCTGGTCTCTCGGCAACGAAGCAGGCGACGGCAGCAATTTCACCCACGAAAAGAACGCTATTCTTGCCCTCGACAACAGCCGTCCCGTTCATTATGAGGGTGATTTCGATTTCACCAAATCCGATTTCATCAGCAGAATGTACCCCGTTGAAGGAATTGTTGAGAAACTGAAAAACAAAAAGGCAGTCAAAACAACACTTTATGATAATGTGGCAAATATTCTTGCCGCCGATAATAAGCCCATTCCCGAAGAGGTCTATGCAACTCATCCCGTAATTTACTGTGAATACGCTCACGCCATGGAAAACAGCCTGGGCAATTTCAAGGAATATGTGGATGAATTTGAAAAGAATGAACACATGGCAGGCGGATTTATCTGGGATTATGTTGACCAGTCCATCCGCCGCATTGAAAACGGCAAGGAAAAATGGCTCTACGGCGGAGACTTTGACGAAGGTAACACCAGCTATTATTTCTGCGCCAACGGAATAATCACTGCCGACAGAATGCCTCAGCCCTCATATTATGAGGTTAAAAAGGTTTATTCAAACCTTGAGGTCGTTGACAGCAATGCCGCCGAAGGAAAAGTAACAATCAAAAACAAAAATGTTTTCATTGATACCGCTGATTATGATTTCCGCTGGTCACTCACCGTAAACGGAAACGAAGCGGAAAGCGGAGAGCTCAAGGGTCTTGTCATTCCTCCCATGAGCAGCGAAACCGTCACTCTGCCTTATGACGCAAAAAAATATACCGACGGCGAGCTGATTCTCACAGTTTCGTTTATTCTCAACAAAGATAAGCTCTGGGCGCCCGCAGGAACGGAAACCTCTTTTTCACAAATCGTAATCAGAGAAAAGACCGCCGCCGGGCGCAGACCCGCAAGCGGTGACCTTAAATTCAGACAATCGGGCAAAAGCGTTGTCATCAAAGGCAAAGATTTCTCTGCCCGTATCGAAAACGGCGCTCTTTCTTCACTTTGCTACGGCAAGGATGAAATAATCGAAAAACCCATGAAGCCGGATTTCTTCCGCGCTCTTACCGACAATGACAGAGGTTATCTCAATTTTGCTCCCTTCGTTGCCGGGGTTCATCCGCTTTATCAGTGGAAACGCTCCACAGCTCAGACCGTAGCTTCCTCGGTCAAAGCAAGCTCCACCCCCTCCGGAGTTGAAGTAAAAGTAACATGGGCGGCACCCTTTGTTGCCGGCGTTTCAACCGTCTGGCTCTTCTCCCCCGACGGAGATGTTTCCGTTAAGCATTCGGCAAAGGGTCTTTTCCTGCCGATGCTCAAGGTCGGTGTAAGGGTCGGCATAAAGGACAGCCTTAAAAATGTTTGCTGGTACGGCAGAGGCCCGCAGGAAACATACTGTGACAGAAAAACGGGCGGCAAAATCGCAATTCACACCGCTGATGTTGACACTCTTGAACACAGATATATGAGACCGCAGGAAAACGGTCACAGAACCGATGTAAGAACACTTACCGTAACCGATGACAGCGGAAACGGCATTGTCATTGATGCTCTCGACATTCCGTTCGGCTTTAATCTCGGTAAATATGAGCCCGAAAAGCTTGACAAAACCAAGCATCAGTTTGAGCTTGAGCCCGACGGTTATCTCACCCTTTGTCTTGACGGTGCGGAAAGAGGCGTCGGCGGCGATATGCCGGGCTGTGCCTATCTTCACAAGCCTTATAAGCTCAGAAGCGGCAAGGAATATTCATTTGAATTCAGGATATCAAAGAAATGATAAAAACAAATGTTATGCGCCTGCTTGATGCAGCGGAAATTACATACGAAACTCTTGAATATGAGGTTGACGAAAGCGACCTTTCGGGAGCAACAATCGCCCGTAAAACGGGAAAAGACAAAGATATTGTCTTCAAAACTCTTGTTTTTGCAGGTGAAAAAAACGGCTTCGGTGTCTGCTGCATCCCCGTGTGTGACGAGCTCGACCTTAAAAAGGTTGCCAAAGCCTTCGGTGAAAAAAAGGTCGAAATGCTTCATGTAAAAGATCTTCTCAAAACCACGGGATATATAAGAGGCGGCTGTTCCCCCGTGGGAATGAAAAAACAGTTTCCCACCGTCATTGATGAAACAGCCACCCTGTTTGACAAAATATTCGTCAGCGCCGGACAAAGAGGAGTTATGCTCGGCATTGACCCTCAGAAGCTTGCCGGATATGTCGGCGCAAAATTTGAAGATGTTACGGTATAAGCACCCGTCTTAAACTTTATAAAGCAACAACCCGCCGAATTTTGGCGGGTTGTTATTTTTTTAGCAAGATTTATCTGTACCGATTTTCCGAAAAAATCGGGATAATCTCAAATGATAATATCGGTATTCTGCTTTTCGGACGAATCGCCGAGAGCCGTTTTCATCTCTTTTATATCATCGGCCATAACCTGAACGAACCTCTGTATATCGCTGTTCCAGACAATTATATTCATTCCCTTTGACGCCCAGAGAAGCTGTTTTTCCTTTGTGCCGGAAAAATGATTTCCGACGCCTATTCCTCTTTTGCGGCATGCCGATATGATTTTTTCAACATACTCTTCAAAGAGCGGATTGTCATACTCTTCGGGAATACCGAGATTGACCGAAAGATCATGAGGGCCTATAAATACAGCGTCTATATCCGGCATATCGAGAAGCTCGTCAATATGGTCAGCGGCAAAACGGCTCTCTATATTCA
>JAZUJJ010000017.1:0-2204 GCA_045642725.1 Acutalibacteraceae bacterium | reverse complement strand
GAACTGTTTTTGAAGAGAACGCCGACATCGGACAGGCTACTTGCAGATTCCGAACTGCGTTATCCGTATGAAGGTTCAAAGACACTGATGTATGTATTTGATAGATTTGAAGATACGGCGCTTGTTCTGGAACTTCTGGATAGTATGTATACAGAGCTTCCGGAAAAGAAACCCAAGAAAGCCAAATGAGACTGACAAATCCCGGTTTATCGAGCAAAATCAAGAGTACTGTTTAGTGGTTTTTACCCCCACAATGTACTGTTTGGTGGCTCTTTCGCAGGAAAAAACGGCAGATTTTGACAAAAAATCTGCTGTTTTTATATCAGAATCTGACGGGCTCTTGTAATGGTATGTTTGTTGTACTATAATAATCCAAACAGCTTCTGTATTTACAAATGAAGTACGGTACTTGTTCGGAGGCAGTGTTTATGATTATGAAACGAAATGCAGTTTTAACTGCTTAAAAAACGGAGTGAAAAATATGGTAAAAATATATAAAGCAATATTTTCGGTAATTATGTCTGTTGTATGTGCGATTCTTAACATGACTCCGATATGTTTTTTTACTTTTTCTAACCGTTTTTTCGCCCTCGCTGTATATATATACTATCTTCGGGCGAAGAAAACGGTTTCTGCATCTAAATGTGACAGTCCCTTCATTTTATTTGAACAAAGTTAACCACCTGCTATGCAGGCGGGAAATAAATAGCCTATGACGAAGAGTAAAGCAGACATAGGAATATATAAAGAATCAATTGACAGAAGATCATAGACCATTTACGGGTAGCGGGAACAAGAAAACATAAGTATAACTCCTTCAGGGGTAGCTGAAACCGTTTTTTGTCTTGACAGAACTATACGAAATGTGGTATAAAATATGTTAAACGAGAAAAAAACAAAAAAGTATGATAATGCGCAAAAAAATAAAATGCAATTAAAAGTATGGAAGTGATTGTGCTTTGAAAAACAGCAATGAAAGAACAACAAAACGGCTTTATTTTTATGTTGCCGTGTTAGTGGCAATTTTTGCTTGCTTGTTTGCAATCTCTTTTGCCGTTTCATGGTCATCAACAACAGCAACGGCAGCGGTATATTCTTCATCAAATGCAGTAGAGAATATTGATATTAACGGCGGAAAGCCTGTTATCGGTGAGGATGAATTCATTCTCGAACCCGGTATGAATATAAGTAAGGATTTTTATATCGCAAATAACGGTGAAGCCCCGGCTTATTACGGCTTTACGGAGGTTTCCGGTAATCTTTCGGGTATTATTGATGTAACTCTCGTCAGTGACGGAAATGCTGTCTTTTCAGGTAAAGCGGAAAAGCTCGATGATATAGAAGGCTTTATGAATGATATTATTCCCGCCGGATGCCGCAAGAATTTTGTTATTACTTTTTCTTACCCGGAGAGTGCGGGAAACAAGACTCAGAATCAGGAGCTTAATTTCACCTTATATTCAGATTTTACAGAATAAGGGGTAATGACATTTGAAAAAGGCAATTGATATTATCAGAAGCATATTTACATGGATTCTGCTTATTCTCGCAGTCGGAATGATGCTTTTTACGGTCGTTTCGGTCACGACCTTCGACAGAAATAATCGCAGTGTATTCGGATATAAAGCATTTATAGTTCTTTCCGACTCAATGAAAGCAACAGATTTTGCCGCCGGAGATGTTGTTATTGTAAAAAATGTTGACCCGGCAACCCTCAAAGAGGGAGATATTATTACCTTTGTGTCAAGAAACAATGACAGTTACGGGGAAACAATAACTCATAAAATCCGCAGATTGGCAAAGGATGTCTCCGGTGAGCCCGGTTTTGTAACCTACGGTACCACAACCGACACCGATGATGAGGTTATCGTTCCTTATTCAATGGTAAACGGTAAATATCAATTCCGCTTACCTAAAGTCGGAACATTCTTTAAGTTTTTGAAAACTACTCCCGGTTATATATGCTGCATTCTCGTTCCGTTTCTTCTGCTGATAGGATTCCAGGGATTCAATACATTTAAGCTGTTCCGTTCTTATAAAAAAGAACAGATGGATGCACTTCAGGCAGAAAAGGATGAGCTTGCCGCCGAACGTCGCCGTTCCGAAGAAATGATGGCAGAAATCGAGGCCCTCAAAAAGAAAATGAACGCCGATTCGGAGCAAAACAAAAATAAAGAAATGTAAACGCTCAGGCGGTTATATAA
>JAZUJJ010000016.1:0-6874 GCA_045642725.1 Acutalibacteraceae bacterium | reverse complement strand
TGCTTCAACCGCTTGTTGCTTTAACTCTTTGCTATATTTCTTGTTTTTATGGCTCTTTCTGTGCATAAAATTAACCCCCATAGTGTAGTCTTGAAATTTTTGTTATTTCAAGTGTCTACTCTATGGGGATTATATCAGCATAAACATCTGAAATCCCGGAATTTTCTTCTGTAAAACAGTTTTTGATTATGTTATTTTTCTTTTTCTGACCGTTTTTTATATACTATCTTCGGCCGAAGAAAACGGTTTCTGCATCTGAATGCGTCAGACCCGGAGCTTACTGCTTAACTACGGACAGCGTGCCGTCGGATTCTATTTTATAAACCTTGTCACAGTAATTCAGCATGCTTTCTCTGTGAGTGGTTATAATGCAAATCTTGCTCGGGTCTGTAACCATTATGTTTGAAAGTACCCTTGCTTCCGTTTCTGAGTCGAGAGCGGATGTTGCTTCGTCAAGCAAAAGTATTCTTGAATCCCTGAGCAGAGCACGGGCAATGGAAATTCTCTGTGCCTGGCCGTGAGAAATGTTTGTTGCCTGCTCGCTTATCTGTGTGTAAAGTCCGTCGGGAAGCTGTGAAACAAACTCCCAGGCATCCGCTTGCTTTAGTGCCTGTATCATTTCTTCTTCCGTTGCATCGTATTTGCCGAGTATCAGATTATCTGCAACGCTGCCCGTGAAAATTCCTATTTCCTGAGGAACATACGAGTAAAATCTTCGTGTGCTGTCGGAAATGCGAAGGGGATTGAAGTGCTTGTATTTCAGATAGAGCTCGCCGCTGTCGGGCTCCATAAGACCGAGGAGGAGTTTCAGAAGCGTTGATTTGCCTTCGCCCGACTGGCCTATAAAGCCAATGGTTTCACCGGGATGAACTTCAAAGGTAATGTTAGTCAGAACGGTGGTGTCGCCATCCTTGTAGGTGAAGCTTACATTATCCGCAATAAGTGATACACCGACCGCTTTTGAACGGGTGAGAACTCTGACCGCTCTTGATGAATCGGCGTCACCCTCCTGCTTGTATTCGGTTATTTCCATTATTCTGCCTGCTGATGTGGCAATGGAAATTACAGACGGAACCATTGAGGCAAGGCTGCCGAAAGAGGAAGTTAGTCTGCCCGTTATCTGTAAAAACAGAGTCATTGTGCCGTAGGTTATGGCACCCTTCCAGAGTCTGTAAACACCCCAGCCGTAGCAGGAGTAAGAAACCACAAGACCGATTACGGAAAGAATAAGAGTTATGAAAATTGAAAATTTTTCATATTTCAGCTTTACTTTTCTGTATTCATTGAGCATCTCGCGGAAATTGTAAATGTATTTTTCGGTCAGGTCAAAGGCCTTGAGAAACTGAATGTTCTGCATCGACTCAGATGAATAAGAAAGTACTCTGCCGTTTATTTCTCTGCTTTCACGGTTGAAGTTGCGGATTCTGCCGACGAGAAATCTTGATGATAAAAACAGCAGGGGGGCACTCATAAGGGCAAGAACGGCCATGGTCTTGTCGTAGTAAAGAACTATGGCAAGCGAGCCGAAAAACTGCAGGAAATTGGTGAAAAGAGTCGGTATGAAATTGATAACTCCGCTGGAAACCGAGGAAACGTCGCCCTCAATTCTGTTGAGCAGGTCGCCGGAGTGATATTTTTTAATATCTTCCCAGTGAGCGCTTATCATTTTGTCATAGATTTCCGAGCGCATTTCGTTGTTGGTCTTTGTGCCGACATTGGCGGTTATCCATGATGAAACCGCAACAAGTAAAAAGTTGAGAACCGAAAGACCGATTACAAGCACGGCATATTTGAAAATCTGTGAATCGTTGCGGTTGATGACCGTGTCAATGAGATATTTCACGGCGACGGATGAACCCAGGGACATTCCCGTTCCCACAAGGCTCAGGATAATGTAAATAAGTATGTTGAATTTGTAACGAATAACATATTTTAATATCCAGTTCCATTCGTGCATTATCTCACGGAGCATTTTGATTGTAAATTTATTGTTGTCCATTTACAGCACCATTCAATAATATTTTTATGAAGATTAACTCAAAATAAATTATTTACATATAATACAATCATTTTATAAAAAATGCAAGGATTATTTTGTAAAAATAAAAATATTTTCTGTATATTTATCAGCTGTACAGGGGAAATAAACGAAAAAATGATGTTTTTGCTGTATAACGGATATATTGACTTTTTGATATGAAACTGTATAATATACAGCACAGTAAACGAAAGGCGTTTCCTATATGAAAATCACCGAAAAAGAGAATAAAATATTTTTCAGATTTAAGAATCATGATTTTCTTCTTATGAATACTGCGGAGTGTGTCTGGCGTCTTGTTTCCGGAAAAAACGGAAGCTTTGACCTCATGGGGGCTGCGCAGATACTTTCAAAGGATCTTGGCGAAAACTGTGAAGCGACTGCCCTTCCCGTCAGCACAGATGAAACCGACGGCAGAGTAACGGCAGGGGACGGCTCTTATGTTATAATTGATGAAAATTTCGTTTCGTTCTTCCGCCCCGACGGTAAACCCGTGCGCAGAGTCAACAGTGTCTGCGACACCAAAGACGGAATTCGTATTTCGCTGTCACTTTCAAAAAAAGAGCGGCTTTACGGTACGGGTGAACGCTTCAACAGAGTTGATCAGAGAGGAAAGCGAATACATATTTACGGTATAGACCGCTGGTGCTGGAAAGAGGGGAACAGCTATATTCCCGTTCCGCTGATTTTCAGCTCCGAATGCAGTGCTGTTTTCTTCAACAGATATGAGCATTCTGTTTTTGATTTGGGATTGACAAGCGGAAAATCCATAAAAATAACTCAGAAATATGCCCCTGTTGATATGTATGTTTTCACTCATGACAGACCTGAAAAAATATTGACTGCTTATTGCAGCCTGACGGGGTTTGCGCCCGTTCCGCCTCAGTGGTCTTTCGGCACTCTTGTGTGCAGATATCACCCGGAGTTCGGTACGCCCGAAGGAATACTCAACATGACAAAGGCAATGGAGGAAAACGGTTTTCCGTGGGAGGCGGTTATTACCGAAGGCTGGTCCGTGTATAATAACGAAAGATGGGAAGAACTAAAAAAAGTCGGTGATGCCGTTCATTCCATGGGCAAAAAAATGATGGTTTATGAGCAGTGCGGGCGGTTTCCGCAGTATGCCCCGCAGCTCGGTCTTGATGATTCTCACGCCGTTAATTCAGACAAAGGGTATTATCTGAAAGAAACGCGTTCAATGAATTTGCTTGACAATTTTCATCATAAGAAAATGCGCTGTGTTGATTTGACCGATTCCCGTTCCGTTGAAAAGTGGCAGGAAATATGGGACAGACTTATGAATTATGTCGGTGTTGACGGCGCCAAAATCGACTTTTGCGAACAGTTCCCCGATGATGAGGGTATAATGTTTTCGGATGACAGAAATCCGAGGATTGCTCATCACTGGTACCCCACATACTATAACATTTTAAGATACAGACATTTCAACACGAAGCCTGACGGAGGCATGAATTTTTCCAGAGGCGGCGGAATAGGCTTGCAGAGAGCGCCGTTCGTGTGGGCGGGAGACCAGCGCAGAGAATTCAATTTTCTCGGTGCCGTTATCAAAGCCGCTCTTTCTCTCGGCTTTTCCGGCGTTCCCTTTGTCAGCTGGGATATGGCAGGCTACCGTCCGTCATTCCTGCCTTATGACAAAATTAAAGAAGCAAATGTATTTCTGCGTGCGGTGGAGTTTACTGCATTCTCACCGACAATTCAGACTCACGGCAATGTAAAAAGGCCTTATGATTTTGATGAACATACAAGGGCTGTTTACAGAGCATATACGGTTTTTCACGATGTTATGAGGCCATATATTCTTCAGCAGGCGGAAATTACATCCAAAACCGGACTTCCCATGATGCGGCATCTTTTTATTCAGTTTCCCGACGATAAAAAGGTTTTCGGTATTGATGATGAATATATGTTTGGTGAGTCTCTGCTTGTCGCCCCCGTTCTGAATAACTCGAAAAAGAGAAATATTTATCTTCCCGCAGGGGCGTGGGTGAATATTTTCACGGGCGAAAAATTCAGCGGAAATCAAACGCTTAAATCATATAAGGTTCCGATTGAGGCCGTACCCGTATTCAGAAATCTGAAAATAAATAATCCGGTGCTTGATGAAGTTCTCAGATCGGGAAAGAAATATACAGATGAAATCGAAAGTCTGTCAAAAAAATAAGATAAAATGAGGGCCGTCGCATTCATTGATGCGATAACCCTCATTTTTGTTCTGTTATTTTGCTTTTATTTGGGCTTTTACTATATGAAATATGGCTTTTCCGCCCTTGGTGATATACTTTGACAGATTACCCTTCAAACCGTTCAGAATCGGATTTCTGAGCTTAACTTCCGCTGCTTCCTGCGGCTTGATTTCCTTGAATTCAACATTTTCTCCGTAATACGGCTGTAAAATCGAATTTTCGGGTGCGGTCAGAACCGCTCCGTCGGCAAAAGCCACGGCTTCGGAAAAATCATTTTCGGTATCGTAACCGAAAAGAGCCATTACAGCATTTTCACTGTTTCCGTTATATGCGGGGGCTATGGATTTGCCCTGAGGAGTGACAAGGGTATATGTGTCAAGTATTTCGTCCTTTGCTCTGCCTCTGTGGTGGCGCTGCTTGCCGTAATATGTGCCGAACATATTCATGTGAACGGTTCCGTCTTCATCAAGGCGCATGGGGCAGTGAGCCATTGAGGAAAGCACCTGCCTTGAATTGGCGACAATAAGTGTGCATTCTTCGTCACCCAGGCCTGTAATCCCTGCCGTAAGCTGATGATTGAAGGAATCAAGTGACTTGTTGAGCTTGTCGCATTCGTAAAACGATGCTGTTCTGAATGATGAAATATCGCCCATGAAATTGCGTTTGAATACTTTTATATCTCCGCTGAGTGAAGGAGTTATCTGAAGCATTGCGGCTTCCTGCCACTTCATGTCGCTGTATCTGCCGAGAGTTGAGTTTTCCGTTGAAATAGAGGTCGTTTCGGGTGTGTGAGGATATTTTATACAGGTGTGAATGAAAACGGCATCGCTTGACGCTGTTTTGAAAAAGTCGTAGTCAAATCTTCCGCCTTTGATTTCACCGGGCAGATGAAGCTCGCCGGAAATCCTTACACCTTCACCGGAGCCTGCACATTTAAGGGGTTTTATGCTCTCACCCGTGAAGAAATACCGGTTGCCGTCATAGGTGATGAAGCTCTTGAGAAAATCGGTGTTTCCGATTGCTTTTCCGCCGCATTTAACGCTGTAAATTCTGCCGGAAACGGAAAATTTGATTTCCAGCTTGTTTGTTTTGAGTTCGGAAATGCTCTTGCCTTCCGCAGCTTCTCCGATTTCGGCTTTTATCGTGTATTTCTTCTGAATTTCTCCGAATCTGAGAATAAGAAAAACGGTGCTGTTTTCGCTGTCCGAAAATACTGCGGTGTAATCTTCAAGACCTTTGCCGCTGATTTTCAGCTTGCTTATATCATCAAGCTTTTCCTTAAGAGAAAGCTGAAGGCACTGTAAAGCCGTTCCGTTAATATTGTGAACGGTGATTCTTTTTGTTTCGGGTAAAGCGTTCTTTTCTTCGCTGATTATTTTTTCGGCAAGCTCATCCGCTTTCTTTTCCCTCTGAATGTTAAGAACAGGGGTCGCAAGTCCGAAATGAGTTGTGGAAAGCAGCAGAACTCTGTCCTTGAAAGAAGGGGAGAGCGAATCCTTTTCGGCATTGACCTTTGACATTGCTCTTGCCCGTTCAATGGCTGTCCATATCTTTCTGTTATACGGTTTTTCTGACCATGAAGCATAGCCGGTGAAATTACCGTCGGCAGTGTCATGCGTGAATTCGATTTTTCCGAGAGGCTCGTGATTTTTTAGATAGCCGCCGACTGTATCAAAAACAATATAATCAAGGTCGGCAACTTCTCTGACAAGGCCGTTTATTCCGTCGGTATTGGCGATTTTGCTGCCGACAACGGGCAGATTCATAGTTTCCCAGAATATTGCATCGGCATCCATGTTTATGAAAAGTAATAAATCATTTTTGATTTCGCCGCTGAGCTGTTTTTGATGAAGCTCCTTTACCCATGCTCTCAGACAGCCTGCGTCGCAAACATCCGAGTTGCTGTATGTGGGTATTACGGTCATGCTTTCGCCTTTATAAGTGTAGGTGAGTGGATTGAAAGCATATTCGTCATCAAGAGCCGGAATGATTGTTCTGAATGCGTCAAAAGGAACGCAGGAATAATAAAGGCAGAGGGCTTTAACACCAAGCTTGTTATAAAGGCTTACCTGTGAGGGGGTGAACATAACCTCCTGCGGTCTTACGATTTTTTCGTATTTGCCGAAAATATCAAGAAGACCCGAGCCTTCGGCGTTTGTTACGGCTTTTTCTATTGATTCGGTGAATTCATCCTCATTCATTGCGGAAAGAGCTCCGTTAGAATAGCCCATGATAATCTGCTCATCGCCGTATCTGTTTACTCTGTCTTTCATTTTTTCGATGATATCCGGAGCATATTGAGGAAGGATTTTTTCAAGAGAGAAAAAGTTTTCACAGTCCCATGTACCCTTGACGGGAATGCCTTCTTCGTTGAGAGCGGTAAGCACATCAAGGATTTTTCTGATTATTCTTATGTCGGAGCCGAAACCGAGACCGTCATTTGTATCGCCTCTGTATGAATGGTAACAGTTGACATGAAATCCGTAAGCGATGTGTATTTTATAATCCATGACCGTACTCCTTTTACTTAATATACAAATGTAAATCTTGAGCCGGGGGCGACATCACCGTTAAGATAGAAATCCATAATGTCACCGTCTGTCTGCATATTGTCGGAAAGCTTGAAATTAAA
>JAZUJJ010000015.1:0-11076 GCA_045642725.1 Acutalibacteraceae bacterium | reverse complement strand
AGTGGATGAATTATTAGAAAAATGACAATGATAGTTAGCTAAATTGGTTCCTTCTCCTTTTATTAGTCCTATCAGCAAAGCGATTCCCTTTAGTGCATTAGACTTACCAGATGCATTTGCTCCAATGAATAAAGCTCCTTTCAAAGCACCATCATTAGCAACATTATTCTTTGATAGTATATTATATTTAGATGCCAAAAAATCAAATTCTGTCCTTTGTGAGAATGAAAGAAAATTAGTTAACCACATTTTTTTTAGCATAACAAGACCACCTTTCAATGATATTATATACTCTAACAACTGTTTCGTCAATATTACGTGTAATTTTTTTACGTTTATGCGGGAATTTTTTTGCGGTCATGTCAAGGGCGTGTATTATATAGGAATTTGTATAGATCTATTTCACCCAAATAAGTGCCATATGAATAACCTATTCGCAAACTAATTCAGATAGGTTATTATATTTTTATTCTTTCGTCAATTCATCAAACGGAACACCATCAGATTCAAAAGCAACTTATGAAAACTTTGCGACCATGCGGAAGTCGGTGATGAAGGAATCGAGGATTGTGTCTTCGTGGACGGTTGCCCATACCTAAACGTAGCGGCTGAACAAATCTTTCACTTCACATATCAGCATAGACTTCAGTTCAGACTCAGCATTATCCAAAACATTCGTCTGACTTTTGACTTCGGCGTTAGGTTTAATTGCTCGCACTTGAGATTCAAGATTTCCGCAATAGAGTTCTTCGAGAAAGTTTTTCATGGCAGTTTCTCCTTACTTTTTTGAGAAACCCGTGCGTCCATGCCGTAAAAATGTAGTATTCTCAATGCTTTTTGTTCGTGTTCTCTCAGGTAAGTTCTACCATTTATGATCACTTTGCGGCAAAACCGCAAAACATCACTATGGCACAGCCATAACATCATTGTGCCGTTAGGCACAACATCACTTAATCAACAACACCATCTTTTCTTTCCATGTAAAAAAGCATCCCAGATTAATTTTTATATCATCCATGCCGGAATAATCAGATTTTGGCGGTCAATAGCGGACAATTCATTTTTAAGGCACAGAATTGCTCCGGTTCCTCGCGGAACAGATGCCTTATCCAGAATGTCGAATGCTCCGATCAACTCAGTGCCCGGATTGGACGATTTTTTGATTTCTACCGGATGCAGCATGCCATCACTTTCCAGCACAATGTCGATTTCGTTATTTTCTTTATCTCTGTAATAGTGAATCAGGCAATCCTTTGCTGAGTTTCGATAGGTTTTGATGATTTCACAAACGATATAGTTTTCGAGGATGGCTCCATTGATAGCTCCGTTCTGTAATATCTCCGGAGAGGAATATCTGGTCAGGTAAGCTACAAGTCCGGTATCAAAGAAATACATCTTAGGAGTTTTGAGTGTCCTTTTCAGAAGATTGTTTGAGTATGGACGCAGATAGAATATGACCTCTGATTTTTCCATAACGGCGAGCCAACGTTTTGCGGTGTCATCGCTGACTCCTACATCGGTTGCGATATCGTGTACATTCAGCATCTGACCTGCACGGCAGGCAGCAGCGCGGATGAAGTCAGCATAAAGAAGCTTATCTACACCGGGGATAAGATCTGATACATCACGGTCAATATACGTTTGAACATAAGAACTGTAGAACGCTTCTCTGTCTTTGTATCTTCCGCTTCTGTATCCGGGCATGGCTCCATTCCAAATTCGCTCGTACATCTCTGAAGGAGAAGCGGGAGCATGGCCATCTTTTCTTTTCACAACGGAGTCAAGGTCAACAGAGAACGGTGTGGCTTCAGCATCACCGTACAATTCGCTCTGCGAAAGGGCAGACATATGAAGAATGGCTGTTCTTCCCGCAAGAGATTCCTGTGCAAGATCCATCAGCTGAAAGGCTCGTGATCCAGTCAGCCAGAATGAACCCGGTGCAGCACCGTTATCAATGGCAATTTTGATATAAGAAAACAACTCAGGTGCATATTGAACCTCGTCAATGAGCACAGGTGCAGGATGCAGCTCCAGGAATAGTGCCGGATCCTTTTGGGCAAGCCGCCTTTCCGAAAGATCATCTAATGAAACCTTCCTCCTTGGCGTTCCTTCCATTAAATGCTCCAGCATGGTGCTTTTTCCGACCTGACGCGGGCCAATCAACATAATACAGCTATAATCTTGATTTACTTCAAGAAACTTTTTCTCTAAGGAACGATTCAAATATGTCATAGCAAAACCTCTTTTGGCTAAAATACGATGCAATCTTATTATAGTCGGAATTCGATAAATGTCAATAAAATTGCTGAAATTGGTATCAATCTTTTGAAAAGTAAAATATCAATCACTTCATTTTTCGGGAATAGAAATAGAGTAGTCCTAAACTGCCGGGACTACTCTGCTAATAAATCCACGTGCGTCCGATGTTTTAAGAATGTAGTGTTTATGCGGGTTTTGCTTAAATCCGTAATATACCGCCAAACCATATCGAGTGGATGTAACGTAACGGATTTCAATTACATCCGCTTCTTTTTTGCCTTTTCGTTGAGAATTAAGGTTTTTTGTGGTATAATAATTTAAATAGATGTGGTAGGTGAGAGATTTGCTATTACACGATAATGAATTTTTTGAAGAATACAAGCGTTTGGATAAACTTTGTTCTGAAATGTACACTTGTCAGAATGGCGTCAGTGAATATATTGCTCAAATGGAGAATAAATCTCATCAGGGACAATACCACGTTTCATCATGGAATTCTGACTACAAGATGCTGAAACGTGTTCGTTGGGTAAGAAATCAGATTGCACATGATTCCGGCACATACCAAATCAGCGAGGCGAATGACTTAGAATTTGTCCGTGATTTTTACAATCGTATTTTTGCCTGTCAGGATTCTTTGGCTTTACTCAGAAAAGCAATTAACGCAGAAGCTGAACAGCAGATACACCAAAAGAAACAACAGACAAATCAAGGTTCAGCAACAACTATCACTCACTCATACATGCCTCCAAAGAAAAACTCTCGCGGTTGGATTGGCGTTCTTATCGGAATAGGGGTATTAGCAATCATCCTTATACTATTCTATTTTAGTCATTTTATGTAAGGGTTGTAAAAAAAGTCCCATCAAAATAGCGAACCGCAATCCCACCAAAAGGAGGGAAAGCGGTTCGTTTTGTAATATAAATTTAATTGCAATAAAAATTATATTACACCATATCAATTGAAAATGCCACCGGAGATTTCAAAAATTACAGAAATTTTAAGATATTTCCAATCTCACAAGCTGAATTTTTGAAAGCTCGTCTTTATAGTCAACGGTGTCTTCATAATAGACGGCATTATCTCTTTCGGAATAAATCAGAGCCGGCGAATAGCCGAAGCCTCTTTTGCCGCTGTCATACTTAAACGGTGTTGCCATAAGCGAATAGGTTTTTCCAAAGTCATGACTTATGAATAGTTCGTTGTTTCCTTTGTTTTCGTAAGTTGCAGTTAAAATAAGCGTTCCGTTTTTGCCGCCTTCGGGAATCCACAGACAGACCGGAGACGAATGGAGCTCTCTTTTGCCAGAAGCAATTATTTCCGTTCCTTCATCATCTGTGTTCCACTTAGAGATTGAGTCGGAAATTTTATATCTGCACGGTTTATTTATATCATCTTCCAACAGCTCATAAGTGAGATAATACATTCCGTTGCCCATTTTTGTAACAACGGGCATACCGGGTCGCGCATTGGGATTATCAAAAACCACAACGGGTACCTTTTCGCTCCAGTTTATGAGGTCTGTTGTGCTCTTGTAAACAATAGTCTGACTGTGTACGGGATCTGAATCATCGGAATAGAAGCAATAAAGTGTACCGTTTTCATATACAAACCAGGGTTCCCAGATTCCGTCGCCTGTTCCGCCTGCACTGTCGGCAGCCGATGTTTCACTCCAGGTTTTTCCGCAATCCGGACTTGTCCAGATTGAAAGTTGTGTTTTGCTTTTACAGCCGTCATCCAGCGAAATTCCGCCTAAAATAACCGTTCCTTTTTCAAAATCTCCCATTGCCTCGGGCAGCTCAAACAGACACGGCTCCCAGGCCGCCTGAAGTCCCGGTGTAAGTGTTTCAAAAACCGATGAAATTTCCGCCCATGTTTTTCCTTTATCTTTACTTTCCATAATACGGAATTTTGTAGCTCCCTGATCAAATACTTCAAATGTCGTCAGCAAAGTCCCGTTATTCTCACCGTTGTTTTCAAGCTGAATAATGGTCGGATACTCCGCACCGTTTACCCAAACTTCATCCGGCGGACAAAAAATATCGGTTCGTTCCTGAACCGTAAAACTGATTTTCGGTGAATATATTATATTTCCACTGCCATACGGCAATCCTAAAAGAGCAAGAAGATAATGAATAAAAGCTAAAATCACTGAAAAGATTTTCATTTGAGCCTCCGTATATTTTTATCATTGCCGATATTATATCACATTTGTTACGTTTTTGATATTACTTTCTGTCAGAAAATATTGTTTCCGTTACAGGAATTTACCGTCAGCAGTTTAAGAAACATTCTTAAACGAAAAAGTCGTATTCACAATTGATTTTTCTGCATTTTTGATAACTTCATCAAAGATAATACCGAAAAATAACGGAACTTGAAAACTGTGTGTGTAACTATTACTGTTTTGCGATAATCAGCGTTATATTCGGCATAAAATAGACATAATTCATAAATTATTTACATTTTAACAGTTAATCTATTATTGACAAGCTGTCCATAATGTGGTAATATCCGTCAAAAGGACTTAACGTCCCTATGCAGCGAAAGAGGTGGCTTTGATGAACGAAAAAGTTGATATTATGAATTTTGTACTCTACGAAAACGTTAATCCTTACAAAAAAAACGGAAAAGATGCCCGATTTCGGCATATATTCCTATGAACTCAGAAATGGTGAATTCAGGTATTTTAATACGGTTGCTCCTACGGGAACATTAACTTGTGATTTGCTGAATTTCCCTGAGGATGTTCTGCTGAGCGGAAACACCTTCGCAAAGAGTTTCAAATCGTTATGTGAACATGCACTTCAAACTCAAAAGATTAATCCCGGCGAGCTTTCCATTACCATCAATGAAGCAAAGAAGTTCCTTGAAAGAATACAGAATGTCAAACCTTTTTCATATATTGATAAGGACTTTATTATCCCGAGAATCAATAACATCCTTTCCCCCGAAAACATAAAAAATGTTTCAAAAAACATGTCAAGTGCAAAAGGGGCTACATACGATATTTCCTCCTTCCTTTCAGAGTTATTTATAACAGTACTTACTCTGGGCCCGAGAGGCAGAGTATGTATCGATACCATTGAAAAAATTGACGCCGAAAAGAAACACTCCTACAATAGTTATCTGGATAATTACACTGAAATTCTGGGCGTTGATATTGATAATATTTTCTCTTCCGCAATCGGCAAGGTCGGTATCATTCCGTATATAAAAGACGATGTTGTGATGCTTTGCTATCATTTCACCAATTACTCTGACCTTTTCAAATTTGACTTCCATACAGGGCTCAAAGACAACCATATTCCCGTAAAATGCGGAGTGTGCGGAAAATACTTTCTTTCCACCGATAACAAGGCCACCAAGTACTGCAACAACATCTGCGAATCCGATGAAAAGCACCGGACTTGCAGACAGATTGCAAATGCTATGGGAAAGGAAAAAAGAGAAAAAGCAAAAGATAATCCGAGATTATCAGAAAAAAATGCTGCACTTGAAAGGGTTCGTCATCATGTGCGGGCAAATAATATTACCGAAGCCGAAGCCGAAAAAATAAAGAAACTGATCAACGAAAAAAGTCTCCTTGCCTGTGAAGATAACGTATATTTCAACACTTTGTACCGCAAGGAATTAAAATATTATAATCTTCTGTCAGAGGTTCGCAGCAAAACAGCCGGATAAGGAGGCTCCGATATGATAAAGGAAAACTCTTTATTCCTGACAGACGAAGAAACGGCAGAACTGAAAAAGTTATTTTCGTCAAGTGAATCTCTTTGCGGATATAGTCATGGAATTAACGGCAAAGCAGCAGAAATAAACACAGAAGAACTGACAATGGCATTTGCAGAGCATATGTATCAGTTGTCGCCGAAGCCGGAAAAACTTGACGATTACAATGACTATATTGTGAAAGCAAAAAGAGAAAACAATATGAAGTATTTCTGGTTTTTCCTTCACTGGTTTGAGCCTGTTATGAATAAAGCCATAACCAACGAATTAACCCGCAGAGATAAGTATGATTATAACCCAAACAGGTTTATGATTATAAAAAGCGACTACCTTATGTTTCTTTTGAAATCATTTATAAAGTATGACGAAACAAAAGGTGTCAAATTTACTACATTCATTTACAGCGGAAAATCCAATCCCGTTGTATGTGCTTTGGGTAATGAGGAACCATGGAGTTACGATTCGTTGGCTCATTACAAAACTCTGCGTTCAGCAGGATACCTGCTGAATAATTCGGATAATCTTTCCGATGCCGTTTCAGAGCTGTCGGAATCATTGAATTGCAGTGTTGATACTGCAAAAAGAATAATCATTTCTTCATCAGCAAGAAAGCGGATATTATATATGGATGAAGTGATTAAAGACGATGAAGAAGATTTTGAGGAAACATTCGGGAATACCGTTGAAGACACTTCATCATATTTCAGACCTGGATATTATGAAGACATTCCGGCACGGGAAATAAGAAATGCCCTTTCATCCCTGACGGAGAAAGAGCAATTCATACTGAGAAAATTTTATGCCATTTGTCCTTACTGTAAAAAAGTCATGCCTATGGAAAAAGCAAAGACACTCAGGGATATTTCCGAAACACTTGAAGGTTCATCAAGGTCTGAGTCTTCAATCGAAAAGGCAAAAACAAAAGCACTTGATAAAATGGCGGTTTATCTTTGGAATGAGGGGCTTGTAAAACTGGTTGAGATAAATCGGTTAAACAGAAAAAAGTCAAAAGGAATAACCGTTTACGCCGAATATTCATACCGCCCTTACGGCTCTGAAGATGATGATTGCGACGGCATTATCGCCTTTGATTTTGCGAACAAAACTTTTGAAATCATTCAGCCCGCCGACAGAGATGATGCAAGAACTAATGCTCACGGCCGGGCTGCAGCAAAGCATATTCTGTCTGTTCCCGAATCGAACCTGCCGAAGAAAAAGCTGGTTGCTTTTGTGAAATAAGGTTCGTGAGCAGGCTACTTATATAATTTTCTTTGAATTAATTGATAAGTTGGGCCTACCATTCCAATTTTTTTAAAATTTTATTATCCCTCTTTCATATTTCTCCGTATAAGAGAGTGTAAGACAAAAACAAAGAAAATTCCGGAGGTAATAAAAATGAAAAAAATTATAGTTTCCGCACTTGCAATACTCATGATTTCCGCTCTTTCTCTTCCTGCTTCTGCATTAAGAATAACTCACAATATTGATACAGGCTCAGATATTCGCGGCGGTATGGTTATTAATTCATCAATTGACGAACTTAATTCAGGGATTAATATAAACAGAGCGGCAGACGATGCTGACGGTCTTAAAATCTCAGAAAAAATGCGCGGTCAGATTAGGGGACTTAATCAGGCACCAACAAATGCACAGGACGGTATCGGAATGGTAGAGGCAGCAGAAAGCGAAATCAATAACTGATCTTAAGCTTTTTTCACAAGAATTAAACAACGGCACAGCAGGCGGCAACCGGGAATACCGATGATGACGACAGCGACGGTATTATCGCCTTTGATTTTGCGAACAAAACTTTTGATATTATTCAGCCTGCTGACAGAGATGATGCAAGAACTAATGCTCATGGTCAGGCTGCGGCAAAACATATTCTGTCCGTTCCAGAGTCAAATCTGCCGAAGAAAAAGCTGGTTGCTTTTGTGAAATAAGGTTCGTTCAGCCAAATACAACAATATTTTATATACGGAGATAATAATTATTATGAGAAACAGTTTCGTTTATGAAGATGTACATAAAATAAAAACCGAGCAGCTTTCTTCACTCGGTTCAAGACAAAGTGCAAAAGTGCTCGGATATGTTAATTGCGGCCCCGGTGAGATTGAAGAACAAATGCTGCTGAATTTCATTTCTCTGCCGGAATCCCTTGTGGGTAAAGGAACTTTCTTCTCTCTCGTCGCAAAAGGTTACTCAATGATTGATGAAGGCATAAGACCGGGCGATTATATCTTTGTCCGCAGACAGATGACCGCCAAGCCCGGTGATATTATAGTTGCCCTTTACAACGGAGTGAGCAACTGCAAGAGATTTGAAATGGAACGCGGCAGATGCATTCTCCGTTCCTGCAACAGCGATAAAGAAAACTATCCGGACATAATCGTTGACAGACTTGAAATCCAGGGCGTTGTTGTCGGAACATTCCATAAATTTGAATAATTCATATGAATAATCAGCTTATATCACGGATGCTCTGTTTGAAAAATTGCGAGGTGAATTTACCGTTATCGGCAAAATCATCACACTATCTTATCAATATTTCTGATAGCATGCTCAATTTACACTGCTGTTAATATCGTTATCACTCCGTCTTCCGGCAAGATAAACGGCTTCCCGTCAGACATTTCGAAAAATCCTTTTTCAAGTTTAACGGAGTAGAAATAATCCTCATCCGTTGTGCCTTTGAATTTCATAAAGAGTTCCTTTTCACAAGCGGATATATACGGTACTTCGGCATTGTCGGCGAAATCAAAGGCTAATTTTTCGGCTTCGCCCGTCAGAACTGTAATTCTTTCGGGTGTCATTATGAATTTCATTCCATTGCCGCAGCTGCAGGAAGCTTCCTGCTTTTCATCATCGGTTTCGGAAGTGTAAGAACCGCACGGAATTTGCTTTCCTAAATAATCAACAGAATATATACCCGCTCTCTTTTCGGAGGAGCTGAAACGGTAGCCGTCAATTACGGGGAGATTGTAATACCCGCAAGAGTGCTCCGTTTCTTTTTTATTGAGAAATTTTTCACGGAAATCATCTCTGAAAAGATAAAAATCCCTGATGTGCAGTCCGCCGTTCTCATAAATCAGATTTATTCTGTAATTTTTGCAGTTATACCAAAGGCTCTTTTTTCCGTTTTCGGTATAATCCGAATCAATGCACAAAGCCGAAGCGGGAGTTTCGGAGTAATTGTCGCTGAACCACTTTCCGGCTTCACCGAGAGTAAGCAATTCGACCTTGCCGAGCTTTATCTGCTCGTTCAGAATTTCAAACTGCATTTCAAGTCCCTGCGAAATTTTCTTCCATCCGAAGGAATTTTCCTGACCAAATTGGGTATAGGATAAAGCAAGGTTCTTGCCGTTGTAGGTTTCATCAAAATACCATTTAACCCAATTTTCGTCTGAGCCGGAACAACCGTAAACCGGTTCCATTGATGAAACGCTCTGTACACCGACACCGTTTTCAAGACCGATGTCATACTGGTAAATCGGATTGGAACCAAGCATACGGAAAACAGGAACATTGATTTGATTTTCAGGGGAATTTGCCGGACAAATCATATTATTCACCGACGGATAATAGGCTCCGGCATAGTAGCCGCCCCAGATTGTGTAACCGTCTGTGCCGTATTGATCCTTGCAGTTGCAGGAAACGGCGATGCCGTATTTTTCGCTCATATAACGAAGGGAAAAAGCATCAATATGCCATGAGCCAACCGCTTTGGGATACACTCCGTAATATTCTTTGAAGACCTCAAAAAAGCGATCAATAAGGAGCTTTCTTTCTTCGGTATCATAACCCACAAGGAAGCCCACATCATTGTGCCAATCCCATGGAAATCTTCCGCGCCATTCAAGCCCGCAATCTTCAACCAGAGGCTGAACGACCTCAAACCATATTCCGATTTCGGTAATATCCGAAAATGATGAAAGTATTTCACGGTATTCGGGCAGAATCAAGGCATCATACTGAAGCAGAACGGTTGATTTGAAACCGTATCTGCGACAAAGTTCAAGCTCTTTCCGTGTGGTTTCAGGCAGATAGAAATTGTCTTCTTCTCTCGGCTCAACTGCCCTGACAAAATTAACTATATTTGCAATATTTTTCATTTCATCCCTCTTGTTTCGCAAAAATGTACTTAGTATTTTTACCTTTTCCGATTATCTTTATCTGTCCGCCAATTTCCAAATTTTGAATCAGGCGGCGTGCTGTTGAGGTTGAAATCTGCAAATCAATTTCGATTTCTGCTCTTGTCAGTTCCCCGCGATTTTTGAACATCTCAATCAATTGATTTTCTTTGTCTTTTGATGAAATATGCATTACATTTTCCGATTTAGTTTTGTCCTCAAAATTATTATTCGGGAGCATTATTTTGAACGCACCGGATGTGACTTTTATTTCGGGGTGCAAATCACTTTTGTTATATGAAGACATAATTTTTGCTATTCCCGTGCCATAGGACTCAATCAACTGTAATCTGTAAAAAATATCGGCAAGTTTTTTATTGCGGCAAAGCGAAACGCCGAGCATCATATCTTCGTAAGACATATTTCCTGCAAGCCCGCCGATTGAAACAATCTCCATTCTGTCATCGTAAACGCTGAGAAGTGTTGACGCTGATATCGCATAGTCACGGTGAACAACAGCATTAAGGAGTGCTTCACGAAGTGCTTTCTCCGGATATGACGGGTGATCAATTCGCAAAAGCCCTTCAAAGGTGGCTTTTATGTTGTTTCTTAACTGCATGTATGCGTAGGCGTCTTCAAGCTGTTGAAGAAGAGAGCCTGTAAATTCACATCTGTCATGAAAATTCTGACCGTCAACACCGTTAAAAGTTGCAGCTTTGATTATATGCGGACACTGATCAGATAACAGCAGAGCAAGATTTGAATACAGCCCGTCATTATCAATTATTCCGAGTGTTTTCATTTGTGCATCTTCAAATTTCAGGTTGCGTTTTTCAAATTCCTCTTTTACCTTTTTAAAAGTCAGGATTTGGTTTAAAGAGCGTAAATCTTCGTAGTTATCTCCGTCAGTTTCTTTTATCATTTGACGAATAAGCATATCGGAAGCAGGAACCGA